>NZ_AQPL01000001.1:0-27987 GCF_000395345.1 Cupriavidus sp. WS
GCCCGCCCGCGGCCGGTCCGGGCAATGCCTTACTTCGAGGGGGCGCCGGCCAGCACCCACTCCACGACCGTCTTCAGGTCGGCGTCGCTCAGGCCCGCGTTGGCCGGCATCGGCACCGGACCCCACACGCCCGCGCCGCCGCCCTTGACCTTCTTGGTCAGCGTCGCCAGGGCGTTCTTGTCGCCCTTGTACTTGGCGGCCACGTCCTTGTAGGCCGGGCCGACGAGCTTCTTGTCGATCTGGTGGCAACCCATGCAGGCGTTCTTGTTGGCGATTTCCTGGGCCTTGGCGGCATCGACGGCCGCGTTGGCCGAGGCCGCGCAGGCCAGCATCAGGGCTGCAATGACAAACTGCTTCATGTTTTTCGCTCCGAATCCATGTGAGCCGTGGGGACGGCGATGTGCCGCGCCCGGGGGCGCGGGGGGCATGCCGGCCGCCCCACCGGGCACGGAAGCGGCCAGCCCGCTATTTTGCCTCAAGATCCGGTCGGCCACGGTGCGCGGCGCGCAACGGGGGATGCCGCGCCGGCCGGCGGGCGCGGAGCCGGCAGTTGGCGCGGCGGGCGGGGCGTTGGGTGGCGCGGCGGGTGGGGTAGCGGATGAAGCCGCGGATGGGACGGCGGATGCGCTCAGGCGAGCATGTCGCGCCAGATCGCGTCGGCCCACGCCTGCGCGTAGCTGCCTTCGAGCGCGCTGGGCGCCGGCGACAGCCCGCCCGAGCCGGGCACCGTGAGCATGGTGCGCTGCGCCGCGTCGTAGCGGTGCACGCTGGCGATGTGGATGGCCTCGCGCGCCGAGGTGAAGCTGTAGCAGGTGTTGTTGTAGAGCGGCTCGGGGTCGGGCTCGCGCCCGGCCAGCAGCGCGACGATGGCGGCGGCGGCCACCTTGCCGTGCTGGTTGGCCATGTGGCCGGACTTGGGCATCAGCGGCGCGATCTGGATGGCGTCGCCGAGCACGTGGATGTTGGCCGCGGCCTTGGCCTCGAAGGTGAGGAAATCCACTTCGCACCATTTGCCGTTGGCGGTGGCCAGGCCGCTGGCCACGGCGATCGCGCCGGCGCGCTGCGGCGGCAGCAGGTTGATGACGTCGGCGCGCTCGTCGTCCTGCACGTCGAACTTGAGCGTGCGCGTGGCGGGATCGACGTCGACGGTGTTGTATTGCGGCCGGTACTCGATCATGCCCGGATAGCGCGCGGCCCAGGCCTGCCTGAACAGCGCGCCCTTGGAGGTGATGTCCGGGTTGGCGTCGAGGATCAGCACCTTGCTGCGCGGCTTGGCGCGCAGGAAATAGTCGGCCACCAGGCAGGCGCGCTCGTAGGGGCCCGGCGGGCAGCGGTACGGCGCCAGCGGGATGGTGATGGCGAAGGTGCCGCCGTCGCGCATGGCCTCGAGCTGGCGGCGCAGCGCCACGGTCTGCGCGCCGGCCTTCCAGGCATGCAGGATGTGCTCGCCGCCGGGCTGCGCGAGGCCCGGGATCTCGCCGGACAGCACTTCCACGCCCGGCGACAGCACCAGCCGGTCGTACGGCAGCGTGGCGCCACCGCCGAGCCGCACCACGCGGCGCGCCGCGTCGATGGCGCCGACGTGGTCGCGCACCACCTTCACGCCGTGGCGCGCGGCCAGCGCATCGTAGGACAGCGTGATGTCGCCGATGGCCTTGCCGCCGCCCAGCACGTGGTTGGACAGCGGGCACGAGACGAAGCTGGCCTCGGGCTCGACCAGCGTGACCTCGATGCCGTGCCCGCTCCATTCGCGCAGGTAGCGCGCGGCGGTGGCGCCGCCGTAGCCGCCGCCGACCACCACCACTTTCGCCGCGCGCGTGGCGGCCGCGGCCTGCGCGCCGAGCAGCGCCGTGCCGGCGAGCGCGCCGAGGAATTCGCGTCTTTGCATGGTTGTTCTCCTGGCGGGAAGGGGTGGGAGCGCGCGGCTCAGCGCACGCCGGCGAACCAGCCGGCGATGGCTTCGATCTGCGCGTCGCTGTAGCCCCTGGCGATCTGCTGCATGACGGTTGCCTCGCGCCTGCCCTGCTTGAAGTCCTGCATCAGGCCGGCTAGCTCGGACTGGCCGCGGCCGGCCAGCGCCGGCACCGGGCTGCCCGCGGGCGCGCGCCCGGCGGGGCCGTGGCAGCCGGCGCACGCGGCGGCCCAGTTGCGCGCTCGCAGCGCGCTGGCGGTATCGGCAGCGGCAGCGGCAGCGGCGGGCGCCTGCGCGCGCGCGGCGCTGGCCGCGATGAGCAGCGCCAGCGCTGCGAAGATGGCTCGTGCGGTGGTGGTCATGGGTGGGCTCCGGGGGGCGCCGCGAGGCGTGCCAAACCCTATCACATCGCGCGCGCGGATGTGATGCGCAATACGCAGATCGATCTGCGCCGGCTGCGCGGCACGGAGGCTGCCGGGGCCGGCGCTGCAATGGGTACGCGCCGGCCCCGGCGAAGGCGGCCGGCGCGTACCCGCCGCTGCGTCAGGGCAGGTTGCGGCCCGGCGGCAAGGCCACCGGCGACGAGACCGGCGCGGTGACGGGGCTGGCCGTGGCGCCCGGCGCGGTGGTGTCGGGCGGCGACAGCGGCGCCGGCTGGGCCGGCACGTTGCTGCCGCTTTCGCCCGGGGGCGGGTTCTGCGAGCTCGCGGCGGCGTCCAGCCGCGCGCGCTCGGCCTCGCTGATGTAGTCGAAGGTCTTGACCACCTTGACCACGCCGCCGGCATTGCGCGCCACGTCGGTGGCGCGGTCGCCCTCGGCCGGCGTGACCACGCCCATCAGGTAGACCACGCCCTTCTCGGTGACGACCTTGATCGAGTTGGACGGAATGCCCTCGGTGGTGATCAGCAGGGTCTTGACCTTGCTGGTGATGTAGGTGTCCTGGCTCTGCGTGGCGAACGACGGCGACGACACGATCTCCAGCTCGTCGATCACCTCGCGCGCATTGGGCAGGCCGCGCACGTATTGCTCCACCTGCTGCCTGACCTCGTTGTTCCTGGCCTCGCCGGTCAGCAGCACCTTGCGGTTGTAGACCGTGACGCTGACGCGCGCCTGGCCGTTGTAGCGCGAGTTCAGGGTGTTCTCGGCCTCGAGCTGCAGGCCGCGGTCGATGGCCTGGGTGCCGGTGGGCCGGCGGTCGGTGGCCAGGGTCACGCCGCCGGCCATCGCGCCGGCGAGCACCGGGAAGCAGCCGGCAAGCTGGGTGGCGGCCACGGTCAGCGCCGCCACCGTGGTGGCGGTGCGGGCCAGGCGGGAGAGACCTCCGAGGCGTCCGGAAAAGCGTCCGGCGGGACGGACGGTGCGGGATTCACGCGGGTTGGGCAGAGTCGTCATGCGGTCCTTGCTGGAAGCGGTGGGGCGGAAATGCGCCATGAAGCACGGTTGCGGAAAAGCGGCGGCGCCGGGCGGGCTCAGCCTTCGCCCAGCAGCGCCTCGTCGATGCCGTCGCACAGGCAATGCAGGGTCAGCAGGTGGACTTCCTGGATGCGCGCGGTGCGCTCGCTGGGCACGCACAGGCTGACGTCGAATTCGTCGAGCAGGCCGGCGACCTCGCCGCCGCCCTTGCCGGTCAGCGCCACCACGCACATGTCGCGCTGCTTGGCGGCGGCCACCGCGGCCACCACGTTGGCGGAGTTGCCGGAGGTGGAGATCGCCAGCAGCACGTCGCCGGGCTGGCCGAGCGCCTGCACCTGGCGGGAGAACACCACGCTGAAATCGTAATCGTTGCCGACCGCGCTCAGGATGGAGCTGTCGGTGGTCAGCGCGATCGCGGCCAGGCCGGGCCGCTCGCGCTCAAAGCGGCCGATCAGCTCGGCGGCGAAGTGCTGGGCGTCGGCCGCCGAGCCGCCGTTGCCGCAGGCGAGGATCTTGTTGCCGCTGGTGAGCGCGACCACCATGCGCTCGATCGCCGCGGCGATGTGGGGCGCCATCACCTGCGCGGCCTCGCGCTTGGTGTCGGCGCTGTCGAAGAAATGTTGCTGGATGCTGTCGATATGCATGGCTCGATCGGCCTTGTCTGAATCCCTGCCTATGTTGCCGCGCGGCGCGCGCCGCGCGATACCGCGCATTATGACGCAGGCGCCCGCGCCCGCCCGCACCCGCCGGCGCGCTAGCCGCCGTCCGCGTCGAACGCGCCGCGGATCCATTCGAGCCGGCCCGGCTCCAGCGCCACCACGTCGAGCCGGCAGGCCTCCGCCGGCGCGCCGCCGGCCTGCCGCGCGGCCAGGAAGTGCGCCGCCGCCAGCAGGATGCGGCGCTGCTTGGCCGGCGTGACGCTGGCCGCGGCGCCGCCGAACGCGCGGCTGGCGCGCTCGCGCACTTCGACGAACACCAGCGTGCCGTCGGCCTCGCGCATGACCAGGTCGATCTCGCCGCCTTTGCAGCGATAATTGCGAACCACGAGCGCTAGGCCCCGCCCTTGCAGGTAAGCCAGCGCGCGCGCCTCGGCCCGGGCTCCCCGCGCCTGCGTGGTGGATTTGAATGATGGATTCAACGGAAGTTCTCAAGCATGACTGACTGGATCTCCCTGGCGGCCGGCCAGTCCTACCCGTCCGGCACCCTGTACGTGGTGGCCACGCCGATCGGCAACCTGGCCGATCTCTCGCTGCGGGCCCTGCACGTGCTCGGCCTGGCCGACGCCATCGCCTGCGAGGACACCCGCAACACCGGCCAGCTGCTCACGCGCGTGGGCCTGCACCGGCCGCTGCTGGCCGTGCACGAGCACAACGAGCGCGAGGCGGCGCAGCGCATCAACGCGCGCCTGGCCGCCGGCGAGCGCATCGCCTACGTCTCGGACGCCGGCACGCCCGGCATCTCCGACCCCGGCGCGCGGCTGGTCGAGGCGGCGCGCGCGGCCGGCCACAAGGTGGTGCCGCTGCCGGGCCCGAGCGCGGCGGTGGCGGCGCTGTCGGTGGCCGGCGAGCTGCTGGACAGCGGCGGCGGGCGCTTCACCTTCGCCGGCTTCCTGCCGCCCAAGGCGCGCGCGCGCGCCGAGGCCATCGCCGCGCTGGCCACGCTCGACCACGCCTGGGTGGTCTACGAGGCGCCGCACCGCATCGCCGACACGCTGGCCGCGCTGGCCGCCGCGCTGCCGGCCGGACGGCGCCTGCTGGTCGGCCGCGAGCTGACCAAGCTGTTCGAGGAAATCCCGGTGATGCCGGTGGGCGACGCGCCGGCCTGGCTGGCCGCCGACCCGTCGCGCGCCAAGGGCGAGTTCGTGCTGGTGGTGGAAGGCGCGGCACCGGCCGCGCCGGACGCCAGCCTGCCCGACGCGCGCGCGCAGCAGGTGCTGGCGCTGCTGCTGGCCGAGCTGCCGGCCAAGCGCGCGGCCAAGCTGGCCGCCGCCATCACCGGCGCGCCGACCGACGCGCTGTACCGGCTGGCGCTGGCGCAGCGCGCCGGGGACGACGGCGAGGACAGGGAAGACTAGCGGCGGACCGCCGCGGGCGCCGGCCGGAGCAGGAATCGGGATACCGGCCGGCGCGCGAGCGGCGAGGCTGACAGCGCGGGCGTGCCGGGTCCACATCACGCCGCCGGCGCCGTCAGCGCTGCTTGCGCCGCACGGCCGGCTTGCGCGCCTTGCGGGCCGCGCGCGGCGGCGGATCGGCGACGAGCGCGTCGGCAAGGTCGCCGCCACCGGCGTCGCCGCCATCGCCGCTGTCGTCGTCCGGCCCGGTGGTCTGCGGGCCCAGCGCGGCGACCTCGCTGCGCGACAGGCGGCGGATCTCGACCTGGGTCGAGCCGTGGCTGGTGAAGCCGAGGCGCCGCGCCGCGCCGTATGACACATCGAGCACGCGGTTGCTGTGGTACGGGCCGCGGTCGTTGATGCGCACCACTGCCACCTTGCCGTTGCGCAGGTTGCGCACCAGCACCCAGCTATCGAGCGGCAGCGACGGATGCGCGGCGGTCATGGCGCGCATGTCGAAGCGCTCGCCGTTGGCGGTGCGGCGGCCGTGAAAGCCCTTGCCGTACCAGGAGGCCATGCCGCGCTGCTCGAACGAGCCGAGGTCGGGACGCAGGCCTTCGAACGAGCCCGGGCCGGTATCGGCCAGGCCTTCGTTGTTGCCCCAGCGGAACAGGCCCCAGCCGTTTGTGGCGTCCTTGCCGGCGTCCTTCGCGCCATCCTTGCCGGCCTCCTTCTGGACCGGCTCCTGCGCGCCCGGCTTCGCGCCGGCGGGCTTGACGGCCTTGGCCGGTTTGGCTGGTTTGGGGATGGTGGCGACCGGCGCGCTCTCCTGCTCGTCGCCCGCCGGAGGCAAGGCGCAGGCGGCAAGCGCCAGCGCGCATGTGGCGTGCACGCACAGACGGGCGATCCGCCCGGGGCGGGAAAGATAGGGGGGGAACCGAAACATCGCGCGAGTCTAGCATCAGGCAGTTGGGCGTATGGTCTTGATTTTGTTACGAATTGTCTGTAACAAAGCTGAAAAACGGCGAAAACGCCGGCTACCGGCGCGTACCCGTGGCCGCGTGGCGCCGGCGCCAGCCCAGGCCTGGCAAGGCTTTGCGGTGTGACGCGAGCACGGCTTCACGCGCGCCCGGCGCCGGCGCGCCGCGCATCCGGCCGCGCGCCAGACGCTACAATGCACGGCACCGCGCGTGCCGGCGGCGAAGGCCGGCAACGGAAGTTGGCAACGAAGCCGGCAACGAATGAATGCCGACCACCGGGGCACGCGCCCGCAGAACCCACATTCCACGTCCCTCCCCGCCCGCCCATGCAAGTCCTCCTGATTCCCGTGACGCCCTTCCAGCAGAACTGCGCGCTGCTGATCGACGAAACCACCGGCCGGGCCGCGGTGACGGATCCCGGCGGCGACCTCGAGCGCATCCACGCGGCGGTCAAGGAGCGCGGCGTGACGCTGGAGAAGATCTTCCTCACCCACGGCCACCTCGACCACTGCGCGGGCGCGGCGGCGCTGGCGCGCGAGCTGGGCATCCCGATCGAGGGGCCGCACGAGGACGAGCGCTTCTGGATCGACCAGTTGCCGGAGCAGACCACCCGCTTCGGCTTCAGCCATGCCGAGGCGTTCGAGCCGCAGCGCTGGCTCGATACCGGCGACACCGTGCAGTTCGGCAGCGAGACGCTGGAGGTCTACCACTGCCCCGGCCACACGCCGGGCCACGTGGTGTTCTTCTCGCGCGCGCACCGGCTGGCCATCGTCGGCGACGTGCTGTTCGCCGGCTCGATCGGCCGCACCGACTTCCCGCGCGGCAACCATGCCGACCTGATCCGCTCGATCCGCACGCACCTGTGGCCGCTGGGCGAGGACGTCACCTTCGTGCCGGGCCACGGTCCGGTCTCAACCTTCGGCGACGAGCGCAGGAACAATCCCTACGTGGCCGACCACCTGATCGACGTGGGCTGAGCGCCGCCACGCCCCGCTCCCCGCCCCCCGCCCCCCGTTCTCCCAGTCATGGCAAAGAAACAGGCACCCGACACCCGCCCCGAGATCTACGTGAGCACCGACGTGGAGGCCGACGGCCCGATCCCCGGGCCGCACTCCATGCTGTCGTTCGCCTCGGCGGCGATGCTGGCCGACAAGACCGTGCTCGGCACGTTCTCGGCCAACCTGGAGACGCTGCCGGGCGCGGCCGGCCACCCGGCGCAGATGCAGTGGTGGCTGACCCAGCCCGAGGCCTGGGCGGCCTGCCGCCGCGACCTGGAGCCGCCGGCGCAGGCCATGACGCGCTACGTGGAGTGGGTGGAAAGCCTGCCCGGCAAACCGGTCTTCGTGGCCTTTCCGGCCGGCTTCGATTTCACCTGGATGTTCTGGTACATGATGCGCTTCGCCGGCCGCTCGCCGTTCGGCTGGGCCGCGCTCGACATCAAGACGCTGGGCTTCGCCATGACCGGCCTGCCCTACCGCAAGACGGTCAAGCCGGCGCTGCCGGACGCCTGGAAGGACCCGCTGCCGCATACCCACGTGGCGCTGGACGACGCGCTGGAGCAGGGCGCGCTGTTCTGCAACATGCTGGCCGAGCTGCGCGCGCGCGAGGCGGCGGCAACAGCGGCGGCGGCATCGACACCCGCGGAAGCGGCCCCGGGCGACACGGCGGCCTGAAGCGCCCGCCAGCGCGCGCCACATCGCCGCATCGCTGCATCGCCGCCGCGGGCCATGTCACGCGAAGCTCGCATCTTGCGCCGCGCGGCCTATAGTTAAGTCGTATATGGCCCGAACCCGCGAGTTCAGGGCTGCCGCGCCGCCAAGCCATATACGCATGCCGTCATGCACGCCATCGTGCACGCCCTGCGCGGCTTCCGGCATGCCCGGCCGGCGCGCGCCATGCCCAGGAGGTGTCGCCCATGCGTTTCCATCCCGACCTGCACCTCAGGCAGATGGCCGGCCGGCTGCACTGGCCGCACTGGCCGCATTCATCGCACTCGCCGCGCGCGCCGCATCCCCCGCGGGAAACGAGCGGAGCCCGCGAGGCAACCCGCGACACATCCGCGCCGCGCGACACGCGCGGCGACGCCCACTGGCATTCCCTGCAGGAAGACGCCGAGGTCGCCAAGGCCACGCTCTACGTCAGCGCCGTGACGCTGGTGATCCTGCTGGTGGTGCTGGCGGCAATCGCTTTCGGTCAGGAGGCCATGCACTGGCTGGGTGTTCAATAGACGACCCGCCTGAAGCAGCCGCGTCTGTCTGACCGGGCCGGCCCCCGCCACGCGGGGGCCGGTTTTGTTTGGGGCCGCGCCAAGCTCAGGCCAGCAGCGGCGCCACGTTCTCGGGCGGGCGCGCGATCACGGCGCGGCGGTTGCGCACCACCACCGGACGCTGCAGCAGGATCGGATTGTCGGCCACCGCGCCCAGCACCTCGGCATCGGTCAGGCCGGGATCGTCGAGGCCCAGCTCCTTGTAGGGCGCCTCGTTGGCGCGCACCATCTCGCGCACCGGCACGCCCAGCATGGTGTGAAGCTGCTTGAGGGTGGACAGCGTGGGCGGCGTCTTCAGGTATTCCACGATGTCGACCGGCTCGCCCAGCCGCGCCGCGGCGGTCTCCACCAGCGCCAGCGCTTCGCGCGACTTCGAGCAGCGGGGATTGTGATAGATGGTGATCATGGCGGTCCTCCTCGTCCGGACGCGCCCGCAGGCGCGCAAATCCGCACTATACAAGCGCGCCGGCGCCGGCGCAGCCGCTTCTGACCGCTTCTGGCCGCTTCTGGCCGCCGCAGGCGGCTTCAGGCGGCGTCAGGCCGCGCCGTCCGGCGCCGGCGCGAGCGCGCGCAGGGCCGCCACGGTGGCGCGCAGGCCGGCGCGCAGCGGCTTGTCGTGGCGCAGCACCAGCGCCAGCGTGCGCGCCAGCGGCGGCGCCAACGGCCGCACCGCGATGCGCGCGCGCGGCTGGCCCGGCGGCAGCGCCATGCCCGGCAGCACCGAATAGCCGAGCCCGGCGCCGACCAGCTCCTTGATGGCTTCCACGCTGTCGAGCTCCATCACCGGGCGCGCGCCGACGCCGGCGCGCAGGAACCACTCGTCCACCAGCCGGCGCGTGTTGCCGCCGGGCGAGAACAGCACCAGCGGCAGGCCGGCGAGGTCGGCCGGCGCCACCGCGGCCGGCAGCGGCGCGCCGTCGGCCGGGCCGATGGCGACGAAGGCGTCCGGCAGCACCGGCGTGATGTCCAGCATGCGGCCCGCCGCCGGCAGCGTGACGAAGGCGAGGTCGAGCGCGTTGTCTTCCACCGCCTTGAGCGCTTCGCCGGTGTTGAGCGTGCTGACCACGATCTCCAGCGCCGGCATGGCGCGGCGCAGTTCGCGCAGCGCCGCCGGCAGCAGGTAGATGCAGGCGGTGGCGCCGGTGCCCAGCCGCACCCGCCCGACCGCGCCGCCGGCGTGGCGCGCCATGCTGTCGTCGGCCGCGGCCAGCGCGCCGGCCACGCCGCGCGCGTGGGCCAGCAGGTCTTCTCCCGCAGCGGTAGGTACGGCATGGCGGCCCACGCGCTCCAGCAGGCGCAGGCCGTAGCGCTGCTCGAGCTGGCGCACCTGGAGGCTGACCGCCGGCTGGCTCAGGCCGAGGCGCTGCGCCGCCGCCGAGAAGCTGCCGAGCTCGCAGACCAGCGCGAAGGCTTGCAGGAAGTCAGGATTGAGCTGGCGCATGGCAAAGAAATGCTTATGCCGGGCATAAGTTGGCGAAGCTTCCTTTATAGCATCGTGGCGGGGTAAGGTAGCGCCATCGTCGATATGACAACCTCAACGCCGCCCGGCCCCGCCGGGTTCCGACTCCGCCCCGCAGACCAGCCCGCACCATGAAGACCCCGCTCGCCACGCTCTCCGCCGCCTCCGCCACCCCGCTGGCCGTGGCCAACGCCACCGCCGCCGTGCAGGGCAGCGCCGGCCTCGCCGTGCGCGACGCCGGCGCCGCCGACATCCCCGCCATCCAGGCCATCTACGCGCACCACGTGCGCCACGGCCGCGCCTCGTTCGAGGAGGTGGAACCCGGCGTGGACGACATGCGCCTGCGCCACGCGGAGGTCAGGCGCCAGGGCCTGCCCTACCTGGTGGCCGAGCGCGGCGGCGAGGTGCTCGGCTACGCCTATGCCTCGGCCTACCGCACGCGCAGCGCCTACCGCTTCGCCATCGAGGATTCGGTCTATATCGACGACCGCCACCGCGGCCAGGGCCTCGGCCTGGCGCTGCTGGCGGCGCTGGTGTCGCGCTGCGAGAACGGCCCGTGGCGGCAGATGATCGCGGTGGTGGCGTGCACCGCCAGTGGCGAGGGCGCCGGCTCGCTGGCGCTGCACGAGCGCGTGGGCTTTCGCACCATCGGCCGGCTGCAGTCGGTGGGCTTCAAGCACGGCCAGTGGATCGACACCGTGCTGATGCAGCGCGCGCTCGGCGACGGCGACGAGCGCCTGCCCGGCGCGCCGGCGGCGTGATGGCGGCGTGAACGCCGCTCAGCGGCCGCGCAGCGCCTGAACCACGCTTGGCTTGCCCGGGAACCAGTGCCCGAGCGCGCAGCCGAGCCCGACGGCCAGCATGCACGCGACCCGCGCCGGCCGCCGTCCTCAGGCGGCCGCGCGCGGCTGCGCCGGCGCCGGCGGCGAGAAACGCAGGCTCACGGCGATGCGGTTCCACGCATTGATGTTGGCGATGGCCGCGGTGAGATGCGCCAGCTCGGCAGGCGGGAACTGCGTACTCACCGCTGCGTAGACGGCGTCGGAGGCGCTGTCGTGGCCCAGCAGCGTCAGCGCCTCGGTCCACGCCAGCGCGGCCTGCTCGCGCTCGGTGTAGATGCCGGCGTCGCGCCACGCGGCCAGCAGGTCCAGCTTGCGCGCGTCCACGCCGGCGGCGCGCGCCAGGTTGAGGTGGAACTGCAGGCAGAACGCGCAGCCGTTGATCTGCGAGGCGCGCAGCTTGAGCAGTTCGGTCAGCGGCTTTTCCAGTCCGGCGTCGTCGACGGCCTTGGTCAGCGCGCGCAGCGCGGCGGCCACGCCGGGCGCGATGCCGGTGAAATCGGTGAACTCCATGCGGGAATGGCTCGACATGCTGGCTTGCTCCTTTGCGGTCCGGTGGCCGGGATGGCGGCCGGCTATATCAGGGTTCGAACATAATATAAGAGCACTGATATAAAGAGCAAGCGGCAGACGCCGCGGAGACATCGCTCCGGGCTGGAACTATATGCTGGAGAATTTGATGCTGCAATTTTATTGATGCCGATCATTCGTCCGGAGAATGATCGGCATCATGCAGCAGGGAAAGGAAACCCGGCGGGAATGCCCGGGTCCCGGGCCGGCGCCATGCGGGCCCCGGCGCGCCGGCCCGGAACGTGGGCAACCTTGCGGACAGCCTCGCCGGCAGCGGGCGGCGCGCCGTGGCGCCACCCGCTGCGCGCCTGAAACGATTTCAGCCCAGCAGGTCCGACAGCGCCAGCGCCACCACCTTGGTAGCGCGGTTCAGGTCGTTCAGGCGCAGGTTCTCGTCCGAGTTGTGGCCGCGCGCTTCCATCAGCGTGCGCGGGCCGGCGCCGTACAGCACGGTCGGGATGCCGCGCGCGGTGTAGTGGCGCGCGTCGGTGTAGAGCGGCACGCCGTGCACGGGGATCTCCACGCCGAACACTTCCTCGGCGCGGCACTTGAGCGCGCCGATCAGCTTTTCCACGCCGGGCAGTTCCGACAGCGGCTCGGCCAGGATGATGCGCTCGACCTTGACCTCGATGCCCGGGCGCTCGGCCGCGGCCTTCTCCACCACGGCGCGGATCTCGCCCTCGGCGTCGAAGCCGATTTCCTCGGGGATCATGCGGCGGTCGACGCGGAACGTCACCAGGTCCGGCACCACGTTGGTGTTGATGCCGCCCTTGATCAGGCCGACGTTGAGCGTGGCGGTGTCGATGCCCGGCGTCTTCGACTTGCGCGTGGCCAGCTCGGCGCGCAGGCCGTAGATGGCCTGCAGGATGTGGGTGGCGGCCTCGATCGCGTCCACGCCGGTGTGCGGCATGGCGGCATGGCCCTGCTTGCCCCTGACCGTGACTTCCACGTGCAGGCAGCCGTTGTGGGCCGAGGTGATGCCGTAGGAGAAGCCCGCCGAGATGGCGTAGTCGGGCTTGCTCAGGCCCTGGTCGAGCAGGAACTTCGGGCCGATGTCGCCGCCGGTTTCCTCGTCGTAGGTGAACTGCAGCTCGACCGTGCCGTTGAGCTGCGCGCCCTGCCGCTCGGCCGCCATCAGCGCCAGCAGGGCGTAGGTGTAGGTGGCGAAGTCGGACTTGGACACCGCCACGCCGCGGCCGTACATGACCGGGCCGTGCTCGCTGTCGCCGGTCTCGGCGCCGTAGGGGTCCCGGGTCCAGCCCAGGCCCGGCGGCACCACGTCGCCGTGCGCGTTCAGGGCGACGGTGGGGCCGCCGCTGCCGAAGGTCTTGCGCACCACCAGGTTGGTGGCGCTGATCATGCCGGCGGCCTTGACCAGCGCGTCGGGCACCTTGTGCGCCTCGACCTGGAAGCCCAGTCCCTTGAGCAGCGCCGCGGCGCGCCGGCCGTGCGCGTCGCAGTCGCCGGGCGGGTTGTCGGAGGGCACCTTGACCAGTTCGGCCAGGAAGGCTTCCTGCGCGGGGCGCTGCGCGTCGATGTAGCCGGTCAGGGTGGTCTGCAGCGGGTTCACGTTGTCTCGTGCGGTCATGTCTGGTCTCTGATCTTTGCGTGTCTGGGAAATGCGGGGGAATGCGGCGTGCCTTATCGCTGCGGCGCGAAGTGCTCGACGAAATCGCTGAACACCGCCGCCGCGCTGGCCGCGTCGGCGGCGGTCATGGTTTCGGTGGGATGGTGGCTGATGCCGCCGTTGCCGCAGCGCACGAACAGCATCGCCACGTCGGCGATGGCGGAGATCGCCATCGCGTCGTGGCCGGCGCCGGACGGCAGGTGGCGCACCGGCAGGCCCTGGCGCGCGATGGCATCGGCCCACTGCGCCTGCAGCCACGGCGCGCACGGCACGCTCGCGGCCTCGTGCGTCTTGCGGATCTGCGCGCGCACGTTGCGGCGCGCGCACACGCGCTCGATCTCGGCCAGCACGTCGTCCACCGCGGCCCGGCGCACCGCGTCCTCGCCGGCGCGGATGTCGATCGAGAACACCGCGCGGCCCGGCACCACGTTGGTGGCGCCGTTGGGCACGCCGAACTGGCCCACCGTGCCGACCAGCCCGGGCAGGCCGCCGCAGCGGCGCTCGATGAACAGGCCGATCTCGGCGCCGGCCATCGCCGCGTCACGGCGCATGTCCATCGGCACCGTGCCGGCGTGGCCGGCGAGGCCTTCCAGCTCGACGATGAAACGGGTGGCGCCCGAGATCGCCGTCACCACGCCCAGCGGCAGCCCTTCGTTGAGCAGCACCGGACCCTGCTCGATATGCACTTCCACGAAGGCCAGCACCTGCGCGCGCGGATGCGCGGCGGCGGGCAGGCCGGCCGGGTCGAAGCCGGCCTCGCGCATCGCCTCGCGCATGGTCTTGCCGGCCTCGTCCACGTTGTCGAGCACGTTGGCGTCGAAGGTGCCGGCGATGGCGCGGCTGCCCAGCAGCGTGGCCTTGAAGCGCACGCCCTCTTCCTCGGCGAAGCCCACCACCTCGATGGCGAACGGGAAGCGCCTGCCCTGCCGGTGCCACCCGGCCACGCAGGCGATCGGCAGGATCACGCCAAGGTTGCCGTCGTAGCGGCCGGCGTCGCGCACGGTGTCGAAGTGCGAGCCGGTGAGCAGCGCCGGCGCGCCGGGCGCAGCGCCCTCGTAGCGGCCGATCACGTTGCCGGCGGCGTCGCGCCGCACCGTCATGCCGGCCTCGCGCATCCACGCGGCCAGCTGCGCCGCGGCGCCGTGGTGGGCGCCGGTCAGGTAGGTGCGGGTGAGCAGGCCGGGCTGCTCGGTGTGGACGGCGAGGTCGTCGGCCCAGGCCATGATGCGCGCGCCGGTCTCGGCGCTGCCGGGGGCGGGCGTGAGGGTTGCTGCCATGCGTGTCTCCTGCTGGAAGTGCGCGAATGCGGTGTGGCGCCGCCACATGCAAGCCCCGCGCCAGCGCCGCCGGGGGGCTGGCCGGGCCGGTCCCGCCGGCGCCGCGGCTCTCGCGGCGAGAGCGCTATTCTGTGCGATGCATGGTAGCACAGTGAATTCAAAAATTGCATACAAAAATGATATGCACTATATTGACCGGCACGTTCCGACAATGCGCCGCCGACAATCCCGTCCGGACAACGCATTGCGCGGGTTCCGCTCCAACAGGAGGGCCTCCCGCGCGCGCCGCCGCCCGCACCCGGCGCGGCGCACGGCACGCCAGGCCGGCGTCGCGCGCCGGCATTCCTGCTGCTTTCGACAGGTCGCGCCAGCCTTCGCATGGACGCGCCGCATGGAGACAACGATGCACCCAGCAGTCCAGCCAGGGCAGGCTTCCGGCCGCCCGCAGTCCGCTCCGCAATCCCCGCTCGCGCGCTTCGCGCGCTCGCTGTTCGGCCAGGTCCTGATCGCCCTGCTGCTGGGCACGCTGCTCGGCCTGTTCTTCCCCGAGTTCGCCGCGCAGCTCAAGCCGCTCGGCGACGCCTTCATCAAGCTGATCAAGATGCTGATCGGCCCGATCGTGTTCTGCGTGGTGGTGGCCGGCATCTGCGGCGCGGGCGAACTGAAGAAAGTGGGCCGCGTCGGCATCAAGGCGGTGTTCTATTTCGAGGTGGTCACCACCATCGCGCTGGCGCTGGGCATCGCGCTGGCCTACCTGTTCCATCCTGGCACCGGCATGAACGTCAACCCGGCCTCGCTCGACGCCTCGGCGATGGCGGCCTACGTCGACAGCGCCGGCAAGATCAAGAGCGCGGGCACGGCGGATTTCCTGCTCAAGCTGATCCCCAACACGGTGATGGGCGCATTCGCCAGCGGCGACGTGCTGCAGGTGCTGCTGGTGTCGATCCTGTTCGGCTGCGCGCTGTCGCTGGTGGGCGAGCGCGGCCGCCCGCTGGTGGGCATCATCGACACGTTCTCGCACACGCTGTTCAAGATGATGGGCTTCATCATCAAGCTCGCGCCGCTGGGCGTGCTCGGCGCGGTGGCGTTCACGGTGGGCAAGTACGGCATCGGCTCGCTCAAGCAGCTCGGCTACCTGGTGGTGGTGTTCTACGGCGCGGTGGCGCTGTTCGTGCTGGTGGTGCTGGGCACGGTGATGCGCCTGTGCGGCTTCTCGGTGCTCAAGCTGATCCGCTACCTGCGCGCCGAGCTGGTGGTGGTACTGGGCACCGCGTCGTCGGACAGCGTGCTGCCGCAGGTGATGAAGAAGCTCGAATTCCTGGGCATCAAGAAGTCGGTGGTGGGGCTGGTGATCCCGACCGGCTACTCGTTCAACCTCGACGCGTTCTCGATCTACCTGACGCTGGCCGCGGTGTTCATCGCCCAGGCCACCAACACGCCGCTGGCGCTGGGCGACCTGCTCGGCATCCTGGCGGTGGCGCTGGTCACGTCCAAGGGCGCGCACGGCATTCCCGGCTCGGCCATCGTGATCCTGGCGGCCACGCTGTCGGCGCACCCGGCGATTCCCGCCATCGGCCTGGTGCTGGTGCTGTCGGTGGACTGGTTCATCGGCATCGCGCGCGCGGTCGGCAACCTGATCGGCAACTGCGTGGCGACCGTGGTGGTGGCCGCCTGGGAGAAGGACATCGACCGCGTGCGCGCGCACGACGTGCTCGACGGCCGCATCGACGCGGCCGAGCTCGACGCCGGCCTCGCTCCGGCCCCGCACGAAGCAGACCAGGCCACTCCCGGGACGGCCCCGCTGCCCGGCGCGGCCGCGGGGCGCTAGAATCTCGGCATTCCTGATCACGAGAGGCCGCCCCGGCGCGCCACCATGCCCGAGCACATCGACCCTGCCATGACCTCCGAAGCGATCGCCGACGACATCGTCGCGGCCATCGTTTCGCACCGGCTGCCGCCCGGCACCAAGCTGCGCGAGGAGGCGCTGGCCAGCGTCTACCGCGTCAGCCGCACCAAGGTGCGCGCCGCGCTGCTGATGCTGTCCAAGGACAAGGTCATCCAGATCGTGCCGGACAAGGGCGCCTTCGTGGCCAAGCCCAGCGCGGAGGAAGCGCGCGAGGTCTTCGCGGTGCGCCGCATCCTGGAGGCGGCGCTGGCGCGCGAGTTCGTGGCGCGCGCGGGCGCGGCCGACTACAAGCGCATCGACCGCCATCTGGCCGCCGAGAAAAAGGCGCTGGCCGGCAGCGACGCGCAGCTGCGCACGCGCCTGCTGGGCGACTTCCACATCCTGCTGGCCGAGGTGGTCGGCAACGGCGTGCTGACCGGCATGCTGCAGGAGCTGTCGATGCGCAGCGCCGTGATCACCATGCTTTACCAGTCGCGCCGCGATGCCGCCTGCTCGTCCGACGAGCACCGCGAGTTCATCGAGGCCGCGCGCGCCGGCGACGCCGAGCGCGCGGTGACGCTGATGGTGGCGCATCTGAACCACGTCGAGGCGGCCCTGCATTTCGAGGAGCTGCCCGCCGCGCGCGGCAAGGACCTGGTCACGGCGCTGCTGGCCTGAGCGGCGCGCCGGCCTTTTGACCGAGGTCAATGCGCGCGGGGCCGGACTGCCCCAATATTCAAACCGTCATGAAGCTGCGGGGGCGCGCTTCATGACACTGGGCGGTCCCCCTGTGGACCCCCGCCCGCACGCCGGCCTGGGTGCGGGCTTTTTCGTTTACGCGGCCGGTTTTGCGCGGCGCGTCCCGCTCCGCTCCCTGTCCCGCTCCCTGCTCTGCTCTCCATTCTTTCCTCAGGTTTACCCCCGCCCGCTTGTTGCGCGCCATGCGCACCCCTGTTGCCTGAGATGCGCGTGATCGAATCGCGGCATCGGAGTAGCATGTCGGAGGCCCGGACCAGGCGCCGGCCGGCCCCGCCCGGCACCACAGAAAAAAGCAGAAGACAGGAGACAGACATGACCCGTTCAGCCTCGCCCGCCGCGCACCGCCGCGGCTGAAGCGGCGGCCCGCCCCTCCGGCGCCGGGCCTCACCCGATTTCCACCAGTCCGACCCGCGACGGCGGCCGCAAGCCCGGCGCCGCCCCGGCCGGCGCGCGGCATCCGTCCGCCGCGCCCGGCAGGCCGGCCCGACCCGTTTCTCTTCGTTCCAACCGACAAGGATGCCAGCATGACCTCTCCCGTGCTCTACCACGCCGCCGAAGGCGTCGCCACCATCACCCTGAACCGCCCCGACGTGCTCAACGCGCTCAACGCCGAACTGTTGGCCGAGCTGCGCGCCGCGGTGGAGCGCGCCGCGCAGGACGACGCCGTGCGCGCGCTGGTGCTCACCGGCAGTGGCCGCGGCTTCTGCGCCGGCGCCGACCTGGCCGGGCGCCAGGGCGAGATGAAGGATTCCGGCACGCTGCTGCGCGAGCGCTACCACCCGATCATCCTGGCGCTGCGCAGCATGCCCAAGCCCGTCGTCACCTCGGTCAACGGCGTGGCCGCCGGCGCCGGCATGAGCCTGGCGCTGGCCGGCGACGTGGTGCTGGCCGGCCGCTCGGCCTCGTTCCTGCAGGCGTTCTCCAAGATCGGCCTGGTGCCCGACGCCGGCAGCACCTACTTCCTGCCGCGCTACGCCGGCGAGATGCGCGCCCGCGCGCTGGCCATCCTGGCCGAGAAGATCGACGCCGAGGAAGCGCACCGCATCGGCCTGGTGTGGAAGGTCCACGCGGACGACGCGCTGGCCGCCGAAACCGCCAGGCTCGCCGCGCACCTCGCGCAGATGCCCACGTTCGCCTACGGCCTCATCAAGGAAGCGCTCAACGCCAGCTTCGACAGCAACCTGCCCGACCAGCTCGAGCGCGAAGCCTCGCTGCAGACGCGCGCCTCGGGCAGCCAGGACTTCAAGGAGGGCGTGGCGGCGTTCCTGGAAAAGCGCAAGCCGCAGTTCAAGGGGCGTTGAGCCGCCGCGCGGACACCCGCGTGGACGATGATGCGCCGGTGGTTTGCCCCCCCCCGCGAGCGGGAAAGGGGAGCAAGCAGGCCGCGGAGAGGGCAAGTGCCGACGCTTGCCCGCGCGCGACGGTACGCACAGACCACACACCAGACACCAGACACGGAAGCCCACAACGATGACCGACCCCGCACACGGCGCGCAGCGCATCGCCCTCACCATCGACCGCGGCGTGGCCGAGGTCCGGCTCAACCGCCCCGACAAGATGAACGCGCTCGACCCCGCCATGTTCGACGCGCTGATCGAGACCGGCCAGCGCCTCATGAACGAGCCGGACCTGCGCGCGGTGGTGCTGTCCGGCGAAGGCCGCGCGTTCTGCGCGGGGCTCGACATGCAGAGCATGGCCGGCATTGCCGATGGCGCCGGCGGCGGCATCGCCGCGGGCCGGCTGGCCGCGCGCACGCACGGCATCTCCAACCGGCCGCAGTACGCCTGCATGGTGTGGCGCGAGCTGCCGGTGCCGGTGATCGCCGCGGTGCACGGCGTGGCCTTCGGCGGCGGGCTGCAGGTGGCGCTCGGCGCCGACCTGCGCTACGTCGGCGCGGACACGCGCATGTCGGTGATGGAGATCAAGTGGGGACTGGTGCCGGACATGGCCGGCATGCTGCTGATGCGCGGCCTGGTGCGCCCGGACCGGCTGCGCGAGCTGGTCTACAGCGGCCGCATCGTCGGCGCCGAGGAAGCCTGCGCGCTCGGCCTGGCCACTGCGCTGGTGGACGACCCGCGCGCCGCCGCGCTGGCCGCCGCGCGCGAGATCGCCGGCCGCAGCCCCGACGCCATCCGCGCGGCCAAGCGGCTGCTGCGCGCCGGCGAGGACGGCGAGGGCCACGACGGCGCCGCCATCCTGCGGGCGGAATCGGTCGAGCAGGACCGCCTGATCGGCACCGCCAACCAGCGCGAGGCGGTGCTCGCCAACCTGGAAAAACGCGCGCCGGTGTTCAAGCCGGCCGCCTAGCGCTCACGCGCGCCGGCCGCGCCGCCGGCGCCACAGCACCGCGTAGACCGCCGCGTTGAGCAGCAGCACCAGCGCGCCCAGCACGAACTGCGCGTGGCGCGTGAGGCCGTCCGGATAGATCAGCGGCATGACGTAGTGCTGCACGAAATCGCCGCCGTAGGCCTGCTGCCCGGCGCGCTCGCGCAGCGCATTCTCCAGCGGCGTGAGCGGGCAGATCCAGCCGCTCCACTCCACCGCCACGCCCCACGCCGCCGCCGGCAGGTGCAGCCACGCCAGCCGCGGCCAGCGCAGCACCAGCACGCCGCCGAACGTCACGAACAGGATGAAGGCCAGATGCGCCAGCACCACCGCGTCGGCCAGCCACGCCGCCATCATGGCGCGTGCCGTCCGGTCCAGTAGCCCGGCGCCGCGAAGGCGGCCTTGAGGTGCTCGATGAAGAAACGGATCTTGGCCGGCACCGGGCGCTGCTGCGGGTACACCGCGAGGATGTCGTAGTCCGGCAGCGCGTAGTCGTCCAGCACCGTGATCAGCTCGCCGCTCTCCAGCTGCGGCAGGATCTCCCAGGTGGAGCGCCAGCCCAGCCCCAGGCCCTCGCCGGTCCAGCGGTGCAGCAGCTCGCCGTCGTTGCAGTCCAGGTTGCCGTTCACGCGCACCGTCACCGTCCTGCCGTCCTGCTGGAAATACCAGCCGCGCTGCTGGCCGCCCTGCAGGTTGAACGCCAGGCAGTTGTGCTGCGCGAGGTCGTCCAGCGTGTGCGGCACGCCGTGGCGCGCGAAGTAGGCCGGCGTGCCGCACACCACGCGCTTGTTGGTGGCCAGCCTGATGGCGACGAAGTTCGGATCGATGGCGCCGCCGATGCGGATGCCCACGTCATATCCCTCGCGCACCAGATCCACCACGCGGTCGGTCAGGTTGAAGGAAATCTGCACCTCCGGGTTGGCCGCCAGGAACGCCGGCGCATGCGGCGCCACGTGCTTGCGCCCGAACGCCGCCGGCGCCGACACGATCAGGTGGCCGGTGGCCTTGTGCTTGCCCTCGGCGATCAGCATCTCGGCGCGGTCCAGGTCCGCCAGCGCCTTCTTGCACTGCTCCATGAACGCCGCGCCCTGCTCCGTCACCACGATGCGGCGCGTCGAGCGGTGCAGCAGCTTCACGCCGATGCGCGCCTCCAGCGCATTGATGCGCCGCCCGATCATCACCGGCGTCACGCCCTGCGTGAGCGCCGCCGCGGCCATGCTGCCGTGTTCCACCACGGCGATGAACGCCTCGATCTGTTTGAGTTTGTCCATGCTCGTCCGTCTCCTGCCCGCCATTGTGGCGCATTTGGCGCAGGCGGCGCGCGCAGGGGTCAGCGCGGCTTGGGGCGGAACGGCTTGATGACGTATTTTTCGCCGTGCGCGGCGCAGTCGTCGGCGATTGCGTGCCACCACGCGTGCGTCTCCAGATAAGTGCTGCCGTTGATGTCGTCCCGCGTCGCCACCGTGTCTTTGCCCAGGCGCAGGTTGCGGCGTGCCATCGTCAATTGCTTCTCGCGCGTGTCCTTGTAGATACTGCCGTTCCACAGGATGTTGGTCTTCTGCTCGCGCCAGTTGACCCAGACCTGAAGTACGCCATCGGGCCATTCGTAACCGACGACGCAGAAGTGGTTGGTCACGCGGTTCTTCCCTTCGATAGCGACGCGGTTGCGGATCGCGCGCTCGGGATTGAGGAAATAGGGATTTCTCGAAACCACGAAACGGCTCGCGGGAGTCTCTCCAAATGCGTCGGGCAGTGCCCTGGCCAGGCTCGGCCCGACGGGAAACGCGGCGAGCAGGAGAAGCGCGCTACCGAGATAGCGTCGCAGAGAATGTGCCATGAGTCTTATCTCTGTTGATACCGGTTGGCGCTTGGTAACGAAGCGCGTCTAGCGGTGCCGGATCGAGAACGGCTTGATGACGTATTTTTCGCCGTGCGCGGCGCAGTCGTCAGCGATGGAATGCCATCTCGCGTGCGTGACCAGATAGGTGCTGCCGTTGATGTCGTCCACCGTTTCCACGGTGTCCCGGCCGAGCTTGAGGTTGCGGCGCGCGGTGGTCAGTCCTGCCTCGCGCATGTCCCGGTATTCGCTTCCGTCCCAGAGGATGTTGGTCTTCTCCTCTTTCCAGTTCACCCACACCTGAAGATTGCCATCGGGCCATTCGTAACCGACGACGCAAAAATGATTGGTGACGCGGTTTTTCTTGTCGAACGCGACGCGTTGACGCATCGCTCGCTCGGGATGGAGAAAATATGGGCTCTTAGACACGACGAAACGCCCCTTGGGAGGACTGCCGAATGTCGCCGGAAGATCGTCGGCGGCATTCGACAGTGCAGGCGCGGCGAAGCACAAGGCAAGCAGGATGCAGAGAGTCGGCGAGACGGAAGAACGAAGTGTCATGTCATTGCCCTCTCAATAGCGGATCGCGTCGGAATGCCTCGCTCAGGGTGTAGAAATCATTCCCGCCTTCCGTGATGAATTTCACGAAATTCTTTCCCGGGGAGTCTTCGCCTGCCGTCCGCCACGCGTACAGTCCGGTAGGGCATGGATCTGTGCCGGGATTGCTGCCTCTGGCAACGGCGATCGCGTTCGTCATGAACTCGCGCATGGCAGCATGGCGCGAGTCCGTGGCGTCGTTTGCAATCTTCACAAAATCCCGAAGATTCTTTTCCTGAATGCCGCGCAGCGCGGGATATTGCTCAAACCCCTCCACCTGCTTCGGCGCCACGATCAGCGCAGCCAGCGTGCCCGCGTTGCCGGCGCCGAAGAACCTGGACCCGAACTTGAGCCGGTTGAGCAGCACATGCCGCATCCATTGCATCGACAGCAGCGTGCGCGACTGGGAAACGAAGCCCGGCTGGCCGGGGCCTTTGGCCTCGGCCAGCAGCAGGCGCGCCAGCATGCCGGTTTCGTCGCCGGCGGGCGGCAGGGCCAGCGCCGGTTCGAGCTGGATCTCGACGCCCTGCGTGGCGTGATCCGGCGCCCCGCCCTGCGTATGCGCGGTCAATGTCGCGCGCGTTGCGATGCGGACGTCGCCGATGTCGAGCTTGAGCTTTTGCTCGACGTTGCTGTCGCGCGCCGACACCACCGACACGCGCGCCGCCGGCGACGAGCTGGCGATGCGCAGGTGCTTGCGGTCGGGTCCGAGTCCCGACACCTTGAACCACAGGGTATTGCCGCCGATCAGGGTCATCCGGGCGGGCAGGCTGCTGCCGTCCATCCTGAGAAAACGTGCCATTCATTCTCCTGAAGTGCCGTGAAGTCGACACCGCGGATCAGGCTAGCGCGCACCGCGCGCCCGCTTGCTCAGGCCTTTCCCAACGCTGTTGCGGATATTTCCGTAATGCGCGCCATCTTGCGCGTCGTCTCGCCTCTTATCGCTTCTGATCGCGTGCCGGCAACGGCGAAGGCGAGTCCGGCGGCTGCATGGCGCGCAGCTCCGGTTACGACTTCAACGATCAGGGGCCGCTGCCGGATGCGGTTGGCGCGGGCCTATCTGGTGGCCTGATCGTCGACCTGCCCGGTGGCCTGATCGATGGCCGGTCCGTCGACGTGATCGATGGCCTGGCTGGCGGCCTGATCCGGCGACGCCAGGCCTTCCTCCTGGCGGTCCAGACTGTCCAGACTGTCCACGCTGTCCGGCGGCACCGGCGCCGGCGACGGCACGGCGGTCCGGACCGCTGCAACGGGTACGCCGCGCGCCGTCGCGGCGCCTGCCGGCACCGCGGCGCGGCCGAGCTGCGCGCTGATCTCCGCGGCCTCCGCCAGCACGTAGGCCAGCCGCCGCAGCGGCCGCGCCACCTGCAACTGCAGGAACACCACCAGCGCGGCGCCGGCCACGAAGGCCACGCCGTACAGCGACAGCAGCGGCACCAGGCTCGCGCCCTTGCGCGGCAGCTCCAGCAGGCCGGTGACGAGCATCAGCGCCAGCGGACTTACCGCCACCAGCAGCGCCGCGATCTTCGCCATGCCTTCCCACATGCGCAGATGCAGCTCGACGCGGCGGCCGCGCGCGCGCAGCGCCTGCGCCGGGATGCGCGCGAGCGCGCGCAGCAGCGCGCTTTCCGCGTCGTCGGGGCGGTCGATCTGCTCGGCCAGCGGCCCGAGCGGGTCGCGCAGCCGGCGCGCCAGCGCGGGCGCGTGGCTGAGCAGCACGCCGCCGAGCCCGGCCACGCTGCCGGCCAGCAGGCAGTAGAGCAGGCGCAGCAGCCACGGCGCGGGCGCCTGGTGCTGCGCGCGGGCGTAGAGCACCGCGCCGGCCACCAGCAGCGCCGCCAGCGAGCAGCCCCAGAACAGGCCGAACAGGCCGCGCTGCAGCCGCGCCGGATCGAGGCCGGCGTGGCGCGGGGCGGGAGTGTCGGACGGGGATGAAGGCTTGCGCTTGAGCGCGTCGAGCAGCTCGCGGGTGGTGGGGAGCCTGGTCAGCATGGCAATTCGGTTTGCGGTGAGTCATTTCCGCGCGCGGCGCCGGTGGCGCGCGCGCGTGCGCACATTGTCGCCATTTGGCGCGCGCGCAGGGATGCGCGGTGGCGCGGCGCGGGGCTTTTCCCGCAAATTCGGACGTATCGTTGCCGTCACACAACGTGCGGTAATCCCCCGTTGCGCGGCAGCGCAAATCACGTCCCGCGGCGCGATTCCATACTCGGAGTATCGAATCAACTGATCCCGCTTCCCTTTATCCCGCCCCGCCCGCGGGCATAGCATGGCCTCCAACAGTGAATCACCGCCATTCCCAGCATCCCGGCATTGCCCGGAACACATTGCAGGCACATTGGAGACAGACATGCCCAAGATGAGAGCAGTCGACGCGGCCATCGCCGTACTGGAAAAAGAAGGCATCACCACCGCGTTCGGCGTGCCCGGCGCCGCCATCAATCCGTTCTACTCGGCCATGCGCCGCGCCGGCACCATCGACCACTTCCTGGCGCGCCACGTCGAGGGCGCCTCGCACATGGCGGAGGGCTACACGCGCGCCGAGGCCGGCAACATCGGCGTGTGCATCGGCACCTCGGGGCCGGCCGGCACCGACATGATCACCGGCCTGTACTCGGCGTGGGCGGACTCGATTCCCATCCTGTGCATCACCGGCCAGGCGCCGCGCGCGCGGCTCTACAAGGAAGACTTCCAGGCGGTGGACATCGAGTCGATCGCCAAGCCCGTGACCAAGTGGGCCGTGACCGTGCGCGAGCCGGCGCTGGTGCCGCAGGTGTTCCAGCAGGCCTTCCACCTGATGCGCTCGGGCCGCCCGGGGCCGGTGCTGATCGACCTGCCGTTCGACGTGCAGGTCGCCGAGATCGAGTTCGACCCGGCCACCTACCAGCCGCTGCAGCCGTACAAGCCGAGCGCCTCGCGCGCGCAGATTGAAAAGGCCATCGCCATGCTCAACGCGGCCGAGCGCCCGCTGATCGTGTGCGGCGGCGGCGTCATCAACGCCGACGCGGCCGATTTGCTGGTCGAGTTCGCCGAGCTGGTCAACGTGCCGGTGGTGCCGACGCTGATGGGCTGGGGCGTGCTGGCCGACGACCATCCGCTGCAGGCCGGCATGGTGGGCCTGCAGACCTCGCACCGCTACGGCAACGCGACCCTGCTGGCGTCGGACTTCGTGCTCGGCATCGGCAACCGCTGGGCCAACCGCCACACCGGCAGCGTCGACGTCTACACCAAGGGCCGCAAGTTCGTGCACGTGGACATCGAGCCGACGCAGATCGGCCGCGTGTTCGGCCCGGACCTGGGCATCGTGTCCGACGCGAAGGCCGCGCTGGCACTGTTCGTCGAGATCGCGCGCGAGATGAAGATGGCCGGCCGCCTGCCGTGCCGCAAGAGCTGGGTGGCGGACGTGCAGAAGCGCCGCCGCACCATGCTGCGCAAGAGCGATTTCGACAACGTGCCGGTCAAGCCGCAGCGCGTGTACCGCGAGATGAACCGGTACTTCCCGCGCGACGTGCGCTACGTCTCCACCATCGGCCTGTCGCAGATCGCCGCGGCGCAGTTCCTCTCGGTCAACCAGCCGCGCCACTGGATCAACTGCGGCCAGGCCGGCCCGCTGGGCTGGACCATTCCCGCCGCCATCGGCGTCAAGGTGGCCGCGCCGGAATCCGACGTGGTGGCCATCTCGGGCGACTACGACTTCCAGTTCATGATCGAGGAACTGGCCGTGGCCGCGCAGTTCAAGGTGCCCTACATCCACCTCGTGGTGAACAACTCCTACCTCGGCCTGATCCGCCAGGCGCAGCGCAATTTCGACATGGACTACTGCGTGCAGCTCGCGTTCGACAACGTCAACGCGCCCGAGCTCGACGGCTACGGCGTGGACCACGTGAAGGTGGTCGAAGGGCTGGGCTGCAAGGCGCTGCGCGTGTTCAGGCCGGAAGACATCGCGCCGGCCTTCGCGCGGGCGCGCGAGCTGATGGCCGAGTTCTCCGTGCCGGTGGTGGTGGAAGTCATCCTCGAGCGCGTGACCAATATCGCGATGGGCACCGAGATCGACAACATCAACGAGTTCGAGCCGGTCGAAGACATCGAGGAAGCCGTCCTCGGCGAAGAGGCCGAGACGGCCTGACCCGCAACGCAAGCACACGGCGCGCGCTTGCGGGCGCGCGCGGATGCCATTTTTCCGGAGAGAAGACATGCCAAGACTGGCCGCCAACCTGACCATGCTGTTTACCGAAACGGGCTTCCTCGACCGCTTCGAAGCCGCCGCGCGCGCGGGCTTCCGCGGCGTGGAGTTCCTGTTTCCCTACGCCTTCCACGCCGACCAGATCGCGGACCGGCTCAACCGCTTCCAGCTCGACCTCGTGCTGCACAACCTGCCGGCCGGCAAGTGGGACGCGGGCGAGCGCGGCATTGCCTGCCACCCCGACCGCGTCGGCGAGTTCCAGGACGGCGTGGGCGAGGCGCTCCGGTACGCCAGGGTGCTGGGCGTGCGCCAGCTGAATTGCCTGGTCGGCATCCAGCCGCAGAACGTCAGGCAGGAACAGGCGCAGGAAACGCTGGTGGAAAACCTGCGCTTCGCCGCGCAGGCGCTCGCCGCCGAGCAGATCGACCTGCTGGTCGAGCCGATCAACACCTTCGACATTCCCGGCTTCTTCCTGTCGGGCACGCGCCAGGCGCTGGACCTGATCGCGCAGGTCAACGCGCCCAACCTCTACGTGCAGTACGACATCTATCACATGCAGCGCATGGAGGGCGAGATCGCCGCCACGCTCAAGGCCAACCTGCCGAAGATCAGGCACGTGCAGCTGGCCGACAACCCGGGCCGCAACGAGCCGGGCACCGGCGAGCTGAACTACCGCTTCCTGTTCCAGTGGCTCGACCAGATCGGCTACGACGGCTGGGTCGGCTGCGAGTACAAGCCGAAGACGACCACGGTCGACGGGCTGGGGTGGCGCGCGGAGCTTGGCGTGCAGTAAAGACCGCCGCTTGTTTGCGCCCCTCTCCCGCGAGCGGGAGAGGGGCCGGGGGAGAGGGCTGGCGCCTGCGAATGCCGCCGTGCGGGAAACAACCGCCGGCCCCGCTTGATGTGGCTCCTGGCCGAACCGCCCCTCTCCCCGGCTCTCTCCCCGTGAGGGGAGAGGGGGAACACCTTGCTTGGGCTGGCCCTGGCGGCTTGGGCCCCCTCAAAAAAAACCGCTGGCTTCATTTCATTTTTTCGCTCCAAGGAGACAACACATGGCAAACCAACGCAACGTCGGCTTCATCGGCCTGGGCATCATGGGCGCGCCGATGGCGGGCCACCTGCGCGCGGCCGGGCACACGCTGTTCGTGCATGACGTCAATCCCGCGCCGCAGGCGCTCGTCGAGGCCGGCGTCACGGTCTGCACCAGCGCCGAGGAAGTGGCCAAGCGCGCCGACATCATCGTCATCATGGTGCCGGACACCCCGCACGTCGAAGCGGTGCTGTTCGCCGACAAGGGCGTGGCCGCCGCGCTCAAGGCCGCGGGCAAGGACGCCGCGCACGGCAAGATCGTGGTGGACATGAGCTCGATCTCGCCGATCGCCACCAAGGACTTCGCCGCGCGCATCAACAAGCTGGGCGCGGCCTACCTGGACGCGCCGGTGTCGGGCGGCGAGGTGGGCGCCAAGGCGGCCTCGCTGACCATCATGGTGGGCGGCCCGCAGGAAGCGTTCGACGAGGTGCGCCCGCTGTTCGAGCTGATGGGCAAGAACATCACGCTGGTGGGCGGCAACGGCGACGGCCAGACCACCAAGGTGGCCAACCAGATCATCGTGGCGCTGAACATCCAGGCGGTGTCGGAGGCGCTGCTGTTCGCGTCGAAGGCCGGCGCCGATCCGGCGCGCGTGCGCCAGGCGCTGATGGGCGGCTTCGCCGGCTCGCGCATCCTGGAAGTGCATGGCGAACGCATGGTCAAGCGCACCTTCGAGCCGGGCTTCCGCATCGAGCTGCACCAGAAGGACCTGAACCTCGCGCTGCAGGGCGCCAGGACGCTCGGCGTGGCGCTGCCCAACACCGCCACCGCGCAGGAGCTGTTCAACACCTGCGCGGCCAACGGGCTGGGCAAGCAGGATCACTCGGCGCTGTGCCGCGCGATCGAGATCATGTCGAACCACGAGATCGCCAAGGGCGGCAAGTAAGCACGCCAGCGCGGCCTGCCGCGCCGGCAGGCCAG
>NZ_AQPL01000002.1:0-5876 GCF_000395345.1 Cupriavidus sp. WS
GGCCTGCCGCGCCGGCAGGCCAGTACCGCTCCCCGGCGGCGCCGGGGAGACCGCATTTCCGGACCCATCCATGTACGCCACCGATTCCTACTCCGCCCTGCTGGCGCCGCGCCCGGCCGGCCTCGGCGATCCCCGCGCGCTGCTGCGCGACCTGTTCGACACGGCCGTGGCGTCCGTCAGCGCCAGCCACTGCCTGCCGCCGCAGCTGCCGGCGCCGCCCAGGGGGCGCACCGTGGTGATCGGCGCGGGCAAGGCCGCCGCCGCGATGGCGCAGGCGGTGGAGCGGCACTGGCAGGGCGAGCTGTCCGGGCTGGTGGTCACGCGCTACGGCCACGGCGCGCCGTGCGGCAGGATCGAGGTCGTCGAAGCCGCGCACCCGGTGCCCGACGAAGCCGGCCAGCAGGCGGCCCGGCGCATGGTCGAACTGGTCGGCGGCCTGGGCGCCGACGACCTCGTGCTGTGCCTGATCTCGGGCGGCGGCTCGGCGCTGCTGGCCGCGCCCGCGCCCGGCATCACGCTGGCCGACAAGCAGGCGGTGAACCGCGCGCTGCTCAGGAGCGGCGCCGACATCGGCGAGATCAACTGCGTGCGCAAGCACCTGTCGGCGCTCAAGGGCGGCCGCCTGGCGCTGCACTGCGCGCCGGCGCGCGTGGAGACGCTGCTGATCTCCGACATCCCCGGCGACGACCCCACGCTGATCGCCAGCGGCCCGACCCTGCCCGACGCCACCACCTGCGCCGACGCGCTGGCGGTGACCGCCAGGTACGGCATCGACCTGCCGGCCCGCGTGCGCGCGCACCTGGAAAGCGGCGCCGGCGAGACCCCCAAGCCCGGCGACGCCCGCTTCGCCGGCCACCGCGCCGTCACGCTGGCCACCGCGCAGCAGGCGCTGGAAGCGGCCGCGGCGCGCGCGCGCGCGCTCGGCGTGGAGGCCCACATCCTGTCCGACAGCGTCGAGGGCGAGGCGCGCGAGGTGGCGCTGGTGCACGCGGCAATCGCCCGGCAGATCGCGCAGCACGGCCAGCCGTTGCGCAAACCGTGCGTGCTGCTGTCCGGCGGCGAGACCACCGTGACCGTGCGCGGCCGCGGCCGCGGCGGGCGCAATGCCGAATTCCTGCTGGCGCTGGCGGCGGCGCTCGACGGCCAGCCCGGCGTGCACGCGATCGCCTGCGACACCGACGGCATCGACGGCTCCGAGGACAACGCCGGCGCGCTGCTGTCGCCTGACACGCTGGCGCGCGCCGGGGCGCGCGGCCTGTCGGCGCTCGCGCACCTGGCCGACAACGACGGCTACGGTTTCTTCGACGGCCTCGGCGACCTGATCGTGACCGGCCCGACCCGCACCAACGTGAACGATTTCCGCGCGATCCTGATCGTGTAGGCAACGCGCATGAACCCAGGCGCGCCCGCCGCGGCGCGCCGCCCGAGAATGGAAGAGGAGACCACATGAGACGCCAGCGCAAAGCCAAGATCGTTGCCACGCTCGGCCCGGCCAGCACCGACATCGAGGTGATCCGGCAATTGTTCGAGGCCGGGGCCGACGTGTTCCGCCTGAACTTCAGCCACGGCTCGCACGAGGACCACCGCCGCCGCTACGACGCGGTGCGCCAGGTGGAGGCCGAGACCGGCCGGCCCATCGCCGTGCTGGCGGACCTGCAGGGACCGAAGCTGCGCATCGGCACCTTCGCCGCCGGCAAGGTGGCGGTGCGGGCCGGCGACGTGTTCGTGCTCGACAGCGACCCCGGCCCCGGCGACGCCACCCGCGTGCACCTGCCGCACCCGGAGCTGTTCCGCGCGGCCGCGCCGGGGCAGTCGCTGCTGATCGACGACGGCAAGGTGCAGCTGAAGATCGAGTCGGTGGCCAGCGGCAGCATCGTCACGCGCGTGGTCAACCACGGCACGCTGTCCGACCGTAAGGGCGTCAACGTGCCCGACGCGGTGATCCCGATCCCGGCGCTGACCGAGAAGGACCGCAAGGACCTCGACTTCGCGCTGGCGCTGGGCGCAGACTGGATCGCGCTGTCGTTCGTGCAGCGCCCGGCCGACATCGTCGAGGCGCGCGAGATCATCGGCACGCGCGCCGGCGTGCTGTCCAAGATCGAGAAGCCGGCCGCGCTGCAGCAGCTGGAGGAGATCGTGCGCGTGTCCGACGCGGTGATGGTGGCGCGCGGCGACCTCGGCGTGGAGCTGCCGCCCGAGCGCGTGCCGGGCGTGCAGAAGCGCATCCTGCGCGTGTGCCGCCAGCACGGCAAACCCATCGTCATCGCCACGCAGATGCTGGAATCGATGATCGACTCGCCGGTGCCCACGCGCGCCGAAGCCTCCGACGTGGCCAGCGCGATCTACGACGGCGCCGACGCGGTGATGCTGTCGGCCGAGTCGGCCAACGGCCGCCACCCGGTGGCGGCGGTGGCCATCATGGACCGCATCATCGCCGAGGTGGAGCGCGACCCGCTCTACCGCAACCTGCTCGACGCGCAGCACGAGGCGCCGCTGTCCACGCGCCAGGACGCGATCTGCGCGGCGCTGCGCGAGGTCACGCAGATCATCGGCGCGGTGGCCACCGTCACCTATACGTCGTCCGGCGCCACCGCGCTGCGCGCCGCGCGCGAGCGGCCGTGCGCGCCGATCGTCAGCATCACGCCGAACCTGGAGATCGCGCGCCGGCTGGCCATCGCGTGGGGCGTGCATTCCACCGTGAGCCCGGACGTGCAGAGCGTGGATGAGATGGTGAACGCGGCCACCGGCGCGGCGCTGGCCGAGGGCTACGCGCAGGCCGGCGACCAGATCACCATCGCGGCGGGCATGCCGTTCGGCCAGGGCGGCACCACCAACCTGCTGCGCGTGGCCGAAGTCACGGGCGCCGCGCCGGCGCGCGCGCCGCTGGCGGCCGCGGCGGCGGTTACGGCCTGATACATCACTCCCGTTCGCTGGCTGCACCGCCGTTGCTATACTGACCGGCACGCCGTGGCGCACTGCGCGCCGCGGCCACCGGACAGCCAGACAAGCCACACCAGCAACGCGGAGCCACCATGCGTCTCGATGACGAAGCCGAAAGCCAGAACGTAGAAGACCGCCGCGGAGGCGGAGGCGGATTCGGGGGCTTCGGCGCGGGGCCGAGGACGATCGGCATCGGCACCATCATCGTGGCGCTGGCGGCCTCCTATTTCTTCGGCATCGACCCCACCGTCATCATGCAGGGCGCCTCGGTGCTGCAGGGGCAGCAGCCGCAGACCCAGCAGCACGTGCCCAGCCATGCGCCCGCCAATGACCAGATGACGGTGTTCGTGCGCAAGGTGCTCGGCAACACCGAGCGCACCTGGTCGCACATCTTCGAGACCGACCTCAACCGCCGCTACGCGCCGCCCACGCTGGTGCTGTTTACCGGCGCCACGCCCACCGCGTGCGGCACCGGGCAGTCGGCGATGGGGCCGTTCTACTGCCCCGGCGACCAGAAGGTCTACATCGACCTGGCGTTCTACGACGAACTGCGCAAGCGCTTCGGCGCCGGCGGCGACTTCGCCCAGGCCTACGTGATCGCGCACGAAGTGGGCCACCACGTGCAGAACCTGCTGGGCGTGTCCGGCAAGGTGGACGCGGCGCGCCGCCGCATGGGCGAGGCGCAGGCCAACCAGCTCTCGGTGCGCGTGGAGCTGCAGGCCGACTGCCTGGCCGGCGTGTGGGCGGCCACCGCCGAGCGCATGAACCAGCAACTGCTCGAACCCGGCGACATCGAGGAAGGCCTGAAAGCCGCCGCCGCCATCGGCGACGACCGCCTGCAGCGCCAGGCGCAGGGCTACGTGGTGCCGGAAGCCTTCACCCACGGCACCAGCGACCAGCGCGTGCGCTGGCTGCGCCAGGGCCTCGACAGCGGCGACATCCGCAAGTGCGACACCTTCGCCGCCAAGCAGCTCTGATGGCGCGCGCGCGAATGCGCGCACGAACGGCATCGACCGCGTTCGGGCGGGACGGGGCAGGGCTGCGGGGAGATGAAACCGGGAACGGCGCGGAGGACAGCAGGACAGCGGGACGGCGGGGGAAAAATCACCCGCCCGGCGGGAGAGAGAAGGAGGAGGAGGTCAGCCGGGCGGGTGGGAGATAAAACGGTAGGACGGGGCGGCGGGCCCCTGACGCGAGACGGTCACCGAAGTGACCGTCAGGCGACACGGCGCATCGGGTCAGACCCGGTAGCCGTAGAGCGAGCCGTCGCCGGAACGCGCGTTGTCGAGCGAGGACGCCGCGATTTCGCCACCGGCCGCGCGCGCGCCTTCACTGAACGAATCGAACTTGCCCTGGCGGGCGCCGTCGGTGAACGGATCGAACTTGCCTTGGCGCAGGCCGTCGGTGAACGGGTCGAACTTGTCTTTCTTGGCGCCTTCCGTGTACACGTCGAACTTGCGCAGCGCGTCCGCATAGACTTCGAACTTGCCGACCTTGCTGCCGGCGGGAGCGGCCAGCGCCGCGGCCGACGAGGCCAGGATCAATACGCCTAAGGCGCTGCCAAGGATACGTTTGGCATTCATTTGGGACTCCTTCAACTGATCTATGTATTTTTTTGTCTGCCTTGCCATCGGCCGCGGCAATCTATGTTGCGCTGCGAGCACGAACTGAAGATTAGTGGTTCGGCCTGCAACGAGAAATACCGCTGCGACGAATGGTGCGTTGCGAGTCGTGAAACGCTGGAAGTCCGGACGAACGGCGCCTTTGCAGCGCGAACGGCGTGCGCGAGAAGCGAACGGCGGCGGCGAGCGGGTGGCGCAAGGGCCTCCCGGAAATGGCGCGCGATGGTGGCCGGCCGAGGCCGGAGGCGGGCTGGCGGGGATCGGGGGAAGCGCGCGAAGGGACGTCCGCGCCGCCGGCGCGACGCGGGCGGCGCGGGCCGGGAACCCCTGCCGGGGGCGTTCCCGTATCTGCGGAATGGCTCTGGAATGCGGCTGTTGCGCCGCCCGCGGGACTACAGCGTGAACTGGCCGTTGGCCTCGGGCTGGAACGACAGTTCGATGACCGTCACGCTCTGCTCGCGCCCGTCCGGCAGGCGATAGCTCACGGTCTGGCCGGCGCGCGCGCCCAGCAGCGCCTGCCCCACCGGCGACAGCACCGAGAGCCGGCCGGCGTCGAAATCGGCGGTGTCCGGATAGGCCAGCGTCCAGCGGCGCGGCGCCGCCTCGCCTTCCAGCGCGCACATCAGGCTGGAGTTCATCGTCACCACGTCCTTCGGAATGGCCTCGGCCGGCACGATGGCAGCGCGCGCGAGGATGCTGTCGAGCATCTCGGCCAGCGGCGCCGCGCCGGCGCGGCTGGCGATGCGCTCGAGGCGGGTGACGTCGAGCTCGGTCAGGTAAAGGGTCGGTTGCTGCTTGGATGAAGCCGTCATGGTGGATCCTCGCTAGGTGTCGGTGCGTGGACCCGGCCCGCGGGCGCGATCCGCGCGGGATCGGCCCGGCGCTGCCAGGTCAGGGAACAAGTCGGGCCGTCGGATGCGACGGAAAAACCGCGAACAGGGTGTGGCTCGGCCCGGTTCGGCGCTTACCTGCGTGCTGGGGAGACGTCAGGCGGTGAACCGGGCGGGATCAGGCGGTGCGCTGACCCGGCGGCAGGCGGTGGCCTGTTTGGCTTGCGCGCGCCGTGCCGGCGCCGCCCACGCGCGCGCGCCGGCCTGCCCGGTACGGGCAGGCGTGGCGGCGGTCGGGACAAGGCGGCAGGGCATCATGCGTGCGGCAAAAGTGGGTGGGCAGTCCGGAGCGAGAACGGCAAAACAACGACGAAACAACGGGGGAAACAGCGGCAAGAACAACCGCGAAACAGCGTGCTTCCCCGAACCGGCGTGGCGCGCGGCGAGAGCGATGGCTCACTCGGCCGCCGCGGACCGGCTCCCC
>NZ_AQPL01000003.1:0-11339 GCF_000395345.1 Cupriavidus sp. WS
CTCGCCGGCACGCCGTATTCGCCGCTTTTCACCAGCGTGGTGCGCGGCGGACAAAGGGGATCGTAGCACAGGCGCGGCCGTCTCTTAAGAAGGCGCCGAAGACGCCAGCAGGCGTCAATGATGGCCCTGGGGATGCGGATGGCATTCGCAGGCGGCGCCGGCCGCGGCCTGCTGGAGGTTCTGCAGGATGCCGCATTCGCTGGCGGGATGCTGCTGGCCGCCGCAGGTATGGCGCAGCGCCCGCAACTGGCCTTCCAGCGCCTCGAGCGCCACGCGCTGGGCGTGGATCTGCTCGATCTGGCGGTCCAGCAGCGCGTTGATGTCGTCGCAGGCGAGCGTGGGATCGCGCTCGAAGTCGCGCAGCCGCCGCACGTCGGACAGGCTCATGCCCAGCGAGCGGCAGTGCCGCACGAAATTGAGCTGCAGCAGATGGCCGTCGCCATAGCGGCGGTAGCCGTTGTCTTCGCGCTGGGGCGCGTCGAGCAGGCCCTCGCGCTCGTAGTAGCGGATGGTTTCCACGTCGCAGCCGCTGTGGCGGGACAGTTCACCGATTCTCATGCCGACTCCGGGTGACGCCTGCATCAGGCAAAAGACCCTGTAGTCGTTACAGGGTTGCCTTGAGTCTAGTCCATCGCGCCCGGTCCTGCCAGCGCGGCTCACGCCACGGCGGGGCCGCGCGCCTCGTCGCGCACGTGCAGCGCGCGCGGCGCGAAGGCCGCGCGCAGCACCTCCACCGCCAGCGCCGGCCGGGCCGCGCCGCACATGAACACGTCCACCGCGGCGAAGCCGTATTCCGGCCAGGTGTGGATGCTGATGTGCGACTCGCGCAGCAGCAGCACGCCGGTCACGCCCAGGCCCGGCCCGAAATGGCGGAAGCGCGCGTCCACCACGGTGGCGCCGGCGGCCTGCGCGGCCTGGTACAGCACGCGCTCGACCAGCGCGGCGTCGGCCAGCAGTTCGGCCGCCACGCCTTGCAGGTCGGCCAGCAGGTGGTGGCCGAGCACGGCCGGGCACGGCAGGGCCGGGGCGTTCATGGCTGCGCGCTCCGCCGGCTCATTTGTGGCCGCCGCCGGAGGACCAGCCGCTCGAGCCGGACGAGCCGCCGCCCCAGCCGCGCCCGCCCGAGTAGCCGGACGAGCCCGAGGAGCCGGAGCCCGCGCGGCCGGTGTCGCCGAGGTTGAAGAAGGTCGTGCCGAACAGCACGATGATGCCGTAGACGAGGTAAAGCAGACGCACGCTGACTCAGTCCTTTCCGGCCCAGCGCCGGACCAGCCAGATCGGCGCCCACAGCAGCAGGAAGCCGATCACGAGGGTGAACCAGCCCCGGCCCGTGACCAGGGCCACGGGCACGTTGAGGATGGCGAGAAGAATGGCGTAGACCTTGGCGCTCTTGCGGCAGAAGGCCAGATCCGCGCTGCTGTCCGCGGGCCGCGCCGCCGGCAGCGCGCGCGCGGCCTGCGCCAGCCCGGGGCTGGACTTGAACCACTGCGCCACCTGCGCGCGCGCCACGGTGGTCGACAGGGTCCAGACGATCTCGGTGGCCGAGGTCTCGCGCGTGAGGCGCCGCGCCCGCTTGCCGTACTCGGTCAGGCGCGTGGTGTCGCCGACCTGCACGCGCCAGTTGAAGGTGCCGGCCGCGTACAGCACCTCGCTCTGGTAGTCGTAGCCCTGCCGGAAGGTCTGGCCCTGGTAGCTCACGGCATCGCCGGACACCGTGCGCGGCCACGTGTCCAGCACCTCGACGCGGTCCCAGCCGTCCGCCTGCTCGACCAGCCACAGCAGGCCGCGCTGCTCGCTGAACAGCAGGTACTCGACCCAGGTGGAAGCTTCGTCCTCGTCGCGGTCGGTGCACTGCATCAGGCCCAGCACGGTGTACGGCGTGCCGTCGATGGTGCCGGTGTCGCCGGGCGCGAGGCTGGTCTGGAGCGCGTCGAGCTCGCGCTGCTTTTCCAGCACCAGCGCGGTCGAGGTGGTGCAGTCGATCTGGCTGTGGCAGCTCGGGCAGACCACGAAGCTGGCCACGCCGGCGCGGTAGGCGATCGGGCCGCCGCAGCCCGGGCAGGCCAGCGGCACGGCCTTGCCGCGGTAGCGGTCGGCGCTGCCGGCGATCTGCTCCTTGTCGCGCAGCAACTGGCACTTGAGCAGGTCCAGCGTGACCGCCGCGCCGGTGTAGACCGCGGGCGGGTAGCCGTCGGCGTAGTCGAGCGTGACGAAGCGGCCCTCGTCGCGGAAGTCCGCCACCTGCGCGGTCCAGCCCGCGCCGACCGCGAACGGCAGCTCGCCCTGGCCGCCGGTGCAGCGCGCGCTGCGCACGTCGCTGGCGAGGTAGCGGTGCTTGTCGAAGAACAGGCTCGCGCCCGGCGCGAGATGCTCGTACCGCGGCAGCGGCGCGCCGTCGAGCTGGGCTGCATCGAGCTGGGCTGCGCCGGCCTGCGCGCCGGCGGCATGGCGCCGCGTCAGCATGTACTGCCCGGAGGCGTCGGCCAACCAGCCGTCGCTGCCGTCGTCGAACAGCAGGTACCACTCGTTCCACAGGCCGGCGTCGTAGCGCAACTGGATGCGCCCGACCAGCGTGAAGCCCTGGCCGTCCCATTGCCCGCCGGTGCCGAGCTGCAGCGGCGTGTAGTCCTCCAGCACGGCGGACATCTTGCCGATGTCCCTGACCGTGTCCGCATCCTTGAGCAGCGTGCTGTGGCAGTACTCGCACACCACCATCACGGCGGCCGACGAGCGGAACGCCGCCGGCGCGCCGCAGCTTGGGCAGTTGATCTCTTGCATGCGCCGCGCGTCAGCCGACCAGTTTCTTCAGGATCTCGGCCTTGGCGTTGTCGAAGTCGGCCTGCGAGATCAGGCCCTTGTCGAGCAGGTCCTTGAGCTTCTGCAGGCGCGCGGCGGGGTCGTCGGCCGCCGGCGCAGCAGCCGCAGCAGCAGCCGGCGCGGCGGGAGGCACGGCCGGCGCGGGCGCGGCGGCGCCGAGTCCGCCCGCCATCGCCTGGCCCATCACGGCGCCGGCCGCGAGGCTCGCGCCCAGGCCCGCCACGCCGCCCTCGTTCTGCGCGGCCAGCGGGATCGAGCTGGCCACCTGGTACTGCGTGTACTTGGCCATATCGCCCATCATGCCCATCGAGATGCGCGTGTCGATGGCCTTCTGCAGTTCTTCCGGCAGCGACACGTTCGTCACCGCGAAATTGTCCAGCGCCACGCCGTAGCGCTCGAACTCGGGCGCGAGCCGCTCGCGGATGGTCTGCGACATCAGCGCCTGGTTGGCGGCCATGTCGAGGAACGGCACCGCGGCGCCGCCGAGCGTGGCGGTCATGGTGGCGACCAGCAGGTTGCGCAGCTGCTCCTCCACCTCGTCGCGCGTGTACTCGGCGCGCGTGCCGCTGATCTCGGTGTAGAACTTCGCCACGTCGGCGATCTTGTACGAGTACAGGCCGAACGCGCGCAGCCGCACCATGCCGAAATCGGCGTCGCGGATGGTGACGGGCTGCGCCGTGCCCCACTTGCGGCCGATCTGCAGGCGCGTGCTGAAGAAATACACGTCCGACTTGAAGGGCGACTCGAACAGCTTGTCCCAGTTCTTCAGGTAGGTCAGCACCGGCAGCGTCTGCGTGGTGAGCTTGTACATGCCGGGCCCGAACACGTCGGCGATCTTGCCTTCGTTGACGAACACCGCCATCTGCGACTCGCGCACGGTCAGGCTGCCGCCGTACTGGATTTCCATGTCCTCCATCGGGTGGCGCCAGGCCAGCACGCCATCGCTGTCCTCGGTCCACTGGATGATGTCGATGAACTGCTTCTTGATGAACGATCCGATGCTCATGGCAATCCCCAGGTTGCGCGATGTTTCAGGACAGGCAGGCGGCGTTGATGGCGCCGACCGTGACCGAGATGGCGCCCATCAGCCCGCCCATGCCGACGTTGTTCGATTCGATGGCCGCGTCCATGTCGGGCAGCGCGCGCGCCAGCCCGGCATAGGCCAGCGCCTGCACCAGCATGGCCCCGACCGCCCACAGCACGAACATCAGGAAGGTGTCGTTGTGCTGGATGCTGGACGACAGCGTGAAGCAGAAGCCGATCATCGCGCCCGACAGCGACAACGCCGCCGCGAGGTTGCCCTGGCGGATCAGCGCGAACTCGCGGAACGGCGTGATCCTGGTGTAGACTCCGACGAACACGGCCAGCAGCGCCAGGCCGGCCAGCAGGTGCAGCACGTAAGCGTAGATGCCTTGCATCATCGATGTTCTCCGGCGGGTTCCGTGGCGCCGCGGCAAGCCGTCCGTTCAGCACGCATGATCCGTACAGGATGATGCGGACGGCCGCGCGGCGGCATGTAGCGCTCAAGTATGTGGCGCTCAAGTATATCGTCGTCCATTTACGTACATCGCAACAATTTGCAATCCGGCGGGCGCCATGCCGCCGGCCCGCGCCGGCCCTCCCGTCCCTTCCCGTCCCTCTTCTCGCCTCTTGCCCGCTTCCCGCCCCCGCAACGCACCCGAACCGATGCGCGACCGTACCCTTGTTCTTTCGGTGTTGATCGTGGCGTCCTGCGGGCTCGGCTACGAGCTGATCGCCGGCGCCCTGTCCAGCTACCTGCTGGGCGACTCCATCCTCCAGTTCTCCTCGATCATCGGCTGCTACCTGTTCGCGATGGGCGTGGGTTCGTGGCTGTCGCGCTACGTGAAGGACGAGGACGTGCTGGCGCGCTTCATCGACATCGAGATCCTGATCGGCCTGCTCGGCGGCGTCTCGGCGGCGCTGCTGTTCGTGGTGTTCGCGTGGCTGTCGGCGCCGTTCCGCACCGCGCTCTACGCGCTGGTGTTCGTGCTCGGCGTGCTGGTCGGCATGGAGATCCCGCTGGTGATGCGCGTGCTCAACGCGCGCCGCAACGCCTTCAGCGAGCTGGTCAGCCGCGTGCTGACGTTCGACTACCTCGGCGCGCTGGCGGTGTCGCTGGTGTTCCCGCTGGTGCTGGCGCCGCGCCTGGGGCTGTCGCGCACGGGCTTCCTGTTCGGCATGCTCAACGCCGGCGTGGCGCTGGTCACGATCCACATCTTCCGCGCCGAGCTCAAGGCGGTGGTGCCGCGCCTGCTGCGCGCCTCGCTGGTGCTCGCGCTGCTGGCCGGCGGCTTCCTCGGCTCGGGGCAACTGACGCACTGGGCCGAGCGCGGCATGTTCGGCGACGAGATCATCCACAGCGAAAGCACGCCGTACCAGCGGCTGGTGATCACGCGCTGGAAGGACGACCTGCGCCTGTACATCAACGGCAACCTGCAGTTCTCCTCGCGCGACGAGCACCGCTACCACGAGGCGCTGGTGCACCCGCTGCTGCAGGCGCTGCCGTGGGCGCGCCGCGTGCTGGTGATCGGCGGCGGCGACGGCCTGGCCGCGCGCGAGATCCTCAAGCACCGCAACATCGAGCACGTCACGCTGGTGGACCTCGACCCCGCCATGACCACGCTGTTCTCGCGCAGCGCGCCGCTGGTGGCGCTGAACCGGGGCTCGCTCACCGACGCGCGCGTGCGCGTGGTCAACGCCGACGCCGCGCAATGGCTGGAGCAGCACGACGACATGTTCGACGCCATCGTGGTCGACCTGCCCGACCCGTCCAACTTCGGCCTCGGCAAGCTGTACTCGGTGCCGATGTACAAGCTGCTCGCGCACCATCTGGCCGAGAAGGGCTACGCGGTGGTGCAGTCCACCTCGCCGTACTTCGCGCCGCGCTCGTTCTGGGACATCGACGCCACGCTGCGCGAGGCCGGCCTGCATACCTGGCCCTATCACGCCTACGTGCCGTCGTTCGGCGAATGGGGCTTCATCCTGGCCGGCAAGCGCGCCGACTACACGCCGCCCACGCACTATGACGTGCCGATGAAATTCCTCGACGCCGACAGCACCGCGCTGATGTTCCGCTTCCCGGCCGACATGGCGCCGCGCGAGGCGCGCGCGAACCGGCTCAACGAGCAGACGCTGGTGCATGACTTCGAGCAGGACTGGCGCAATGTCATTCGCTAGCGCCGCGGCATCGACCGGCAGGAACACGGGCACGGAGCCGGCATGGACCGCCGCCGCTTCCTGATCGCGGCGGCGGGTACGGCGGGCACCGGCCTGCTGGCCGGCTGCGACCGGCTCGGCGACGAGGCGCGCCGCTTCCTGGCCGGCGTCGGCCTGCGCGAGCCGTGGCCCGCGGTGCTGCGCCCGGGCATGGCCGAGGGCCATGCGCTGCGCGACGCCGCGTCGTGGCCGGCGCCGCAGGACGAAATCGTGACCGAGGTCGCCATCCTCGGCGGCGGCGTGGCCGGCCTCAGCGCGGCGTGGCAACTGGCGCGCGCCGGCCTGCGCGACTTCCTGCTGGTCGAAGGCCCCGAGTTCGGCGGCAACGCGGCGGCGGGCCGCTTCGGCGAACTCGGCTTTCCGCGCGGCGCGCACTACCTGCCGCTGCCCTCGCTCGAATCCGCCCACATCCGCGAGATGCTGGCCGACACCGGCGTGATCGCGCGCGACCCGTTCGGCGCGCGGCCCGAGTTCGACGAGCGCGCGCTGGTGCACGCGCCCGACGAGCGCCTGCTGTTCGACGGCAAGTGGCACGACGGCCTGCTGCCCAGCGAGGCGGTGGCCGGCGCGGAAGCGGCCCAGCACGCGCGTTTCCTCGCGCGCATGGCGCAGCTCAAGGACGCGCGCGGCGGCGACGGCCGCAAGGCGTTCGCGATTCCGCTGGCGCTGGCGTCGCAGGACCCGGCCTGGACCGCGCTGGACCGGCAGAGCATGCGCCAGTGGATGGCCGCCGAGGGCTTCACCTCGCCCACGCTGCACGCCTATGTCGACTACTGCTGCCGCGACGACTACGGCGCCGGCCACGACGCGATCTCGGCCTGGGCCGGCGTGTATTACTTCGCCAGCCGCGCCGGCCACGCGGCCAACGCCGCCGACGGCGCGGTGCTGACGTGGCCCGACGGCCTGCACACGCTGGTCGCGCGGCTGGCCGCGCGCATCGACGCGCGCCGCGCCGGCGGCACACCGACCGGCAAGACCGGCACGCGGCCGTGGCGCCAGCCCGGCATGGCCGTGCAGGTGCGCGAGCACGGCCGCGAGGTCCGCGTGCTGTGCGCGCAATGGCCCGGCGGCACGGCCGCCGGCGCGCCGCGCCTGTTCCGCATCCGCGCGCGCCGCGTGATCTGCGCCATGCCGCTGCACGTGGCCGCCCACGTGGCGCCGCTCGCCGCGTTCGGCTTCGACCCGGCGCGGCACCTGCCGCCGAGCGCGCCGTGGCTGGTGTCCAGCTTCCGCCTGCGCGGCTTCCCGGACGAGCGGCCCGGCGTGCCGCTGGCGTGGGACAACGTGGTGCACGGCGGGCGCGGCCTCGGCTACGTGGTCAGCACGCACCAGCTGATCCGGCAGGCCATGCCGGCCGACACGGTGTTTACCGCCTACTGCCCGCTCGATGCCGCCGCGGCGCCGGACATGGCGGCGGGCACCGCGCCGCGCGCGCCGGCCGACACGCGCCGCTGGCTCGCCGCCGCCACCCCGGCCGAACTGATGGACTACGCCACCACCGACCTGCGCGCCGCCTACGGGCGCGCGTTCTGGCGCCATGCCGACGCGGCGGAGATCACCGTGCGCGGCCACGCGATGGCCTCGCCGCGCCCCGGCTTCCTCGCCAATGCCGGCGCCGCCGCGCTGCGCGACGCCGACGGGCGCATCCTGTTCGCGCATGCCGACCTGTCCGGCCTGTCCGTGTTCGAGGAAGCCGCGTGGTGGGGCACGCGCGCGGCGCGGCGCATCACCGGATGAGCCCGGCCGGGTGACGCCCGCCCTACCCCGGCGCGCGGCCGCATGCGTATTGCGGCATCCTGTAGAATTCCCGGCACGGTTTCGTGTCGAACCCTTCGATCCCGCGAACCTGAACCCGACGTCATCCTTCGTGCGCCCCATCCGCCTGTTGCTGCTGCTCCTGATGCTCGCCGTCATGCCCTTCCAGAGCTGGGCAGGCGCGGCCACGTGCGCGGGCGGCAACATCGGCGCGCCGCACGAACAGGCGTTCGCCGCCGCGGCCGATGAACGCGGTGGCGAAGGCGCCGCCCAGGCTGCCGCGATGCTTTCGGCATTCGATGCCAATACCGATGCCGACGCCGATCCCGCCGGCCAGGACACCGGCGACGCGAAGGACCCGGCCCAGGGCGGCGCCGACCTCGCCGAATCCCTGCTGCCCGCCGCGCCGCTGCGTTTCGCCGCCGGCCTCGCGCGCGGCAGCGCGCCCGCGCACCGCGCGGGCCTGCTGCCCGATCCCGACCTCCCCCTCCAGCAGCGCCCTCCCAGCGCCTGATTCCCCGCGCGCCGGCCCGGCGCGCACCTCGCTTCCCGCACCTTGCCGCCGGCACCCGTGCGCCGTCCGCGGCGCCGCGTGCGCGCACTCCGCGCGGCGCGCACGCGCGCGCAAGGTGCCAGCGCCGCTTTGCCGTTGTTCCCTTGACCAGACTGACCTTCCTCACAGACAAGAAATGAAACGCGTCCTGCTCTTCCTGGCGACCAACCTCGCCGTCATGCTCGTGCTCAGCTTCACCGCCAGCCTGCTCGGCGTGAACCGCTTCCTCACCGCCAACGGGCTCAACCTCGGCATGCTGCTGGCGTTCGCCGCGCTGATGGGTTTCGGCGGCTCCTTCATCTCGCTGCTGATGTCCAGGATGATCGCCAAGTGGTCCACCGGCGCCCAGGTCATCACGCACCCGGGCAACAGCACCGAACTGTGGCTGGTGCAGACCGTGCAGAAACTGACCCAGCGCGCCGGCCTGCCGATGCCCGAGGTCGCCATCTACGAAGGCGAGCCCAACGCCTTCGCCACCGGCGCCAGCAAGAACAGCTCGCTGGTGGCGGTCTCCACCGGCCTGCTGCAAAGCATGTCGCACGACGAGGTGGAAGCCGTGCTGGCGCACGAGGTGGCCCACATCGCCAACGGCGACATGGTCACGCTCACGCTGATCCAGGGCGTGGTCAACACCTTCGTGATCTTCCTCGCGCGCGTGGTCGGCTACTTCGTGGACTCGATGCTGCGCAAGAACGACGAAGAGTCGAGCGGCCCCGGCATCGGCTACATGATCACCGTGGTGGTGTGCGAGATCGTGTTCGGCATCCTGGCCAGCATCATCGTGGCCGCCTTCTCGCGCCACCGCGAGTTCCGCGCCGACGCCGGCGCGGCCAGGCTGATGGGCACGCCCTCGCCGATGGTCGCCGCGCTGCGCCGCCTCGGCGGCCTGGCGCCCGACGGCCTGCCGCAGAACATGCAGGCGATGGGCATCGCCGGCGGCAGGTCGTGGCTGTCGCTGTTCTCCAGCCACCCGCCGATCGAGCAGCGCATCGCCGCGCTGCAGGGGCAGCGCTGAGCGGGTTTCCGCTCCCGCTCCCGCGCCCTCTCCCGCTGCCGTGGGCTTGCCCGTTCAGGCGCGGAATGCCGCCCGGTAGCGCTCGGGCGTGGTCTGCATGTGCCGCTGGAACGCTTGCCGCATCACGTCGGCATTGGTGAAGCCGGTGGCGCGGGCGATGCCTTCCAGGCGGCGGCCATCCTTCTCCAGCAGGCGCCGCGCCGCTTCCACGCGCAGGCGCTCCACGTAGCGCGCGGGCGTCTCGCCGACCTGGCGCGCGAACACGCGCGCGAAGTTGCGCGGGCTCATGGCCACGCGCTCGGCCAGCACCGGCACCGACAGGTCGCGCGCCAGGTGCTGCGCCATCCATCCCTGCAATTCCCGCAGCTCCGGGTTCTGCGCGCTCTGCGCCTGCAGCAGCGTGGAGAACTGCGCCTGGTTGCCGGGGCGCTGCAGGAACAGCACCAGCTCGCGCGCCACCGCCAGCGAGGCGGCGTGGCCGAGGTCTTCCTGCACCAGCGACAGCGCCAGGTCCATGCCGGCGGTGACGCCGGCCGAGGTGTAGAGCTCGCCGGCGCGGATCCAGATCGGGTCGGGGTCGACCTCCACCTGCGGATGCTGCGCGGCCAGCCGCGCGGCGTGGCGCCAGTGCGTGGTGGCGCGGCGCGCGTCGAGCAGGCCCGTGCGCGCCAGCACGAAGGCGCCGGTGCACACCGCGCCCAGCCGGCGCACGCGCGGCGCCTGCGCGCGGATCCAGTCGACCAGGCGGGCGTCCTCGGCCGCCGCGCGGTGGCCCGCGCCGCCGGCGATCAGCAGGGTGTCGATCGGGCCGGGCAGCATCTCGCCGATGCGGTGGTACGGCGCGTCGGCCAGCAGCCGGAGGCCGCTCTCGGTGCGCACCATGGCGTCGTCGCGCGCGCTGGCGACGCGAATGTCGTAGGCCGGCGCGGTGCGGCCTTCGAGGCGGTTGGCGTGGCCGAACACCGCGCTCGGCCCGGTCACGTCGAGTTCCTGCGCCGGGTCCGGCGCGACGATCACGACGATGCGCGGCGGATCGTCCGGCAGGGGAAGGCTGGCTGGCATGGCGTGTGTGGGAAACCTGTGAAGAGGGACGGCCCGCCGATCATACCGGCGCGCGCCGTCATCCGGCCAGCACCGCGCGGCGCGCCACGCCGCGCTGCCATCCGAGCGTGACCAGCAGCGCCACCGCCAGCGCCGGCAGCACGGCGAGGTTGACCGCCTGCCAGCCGTAGCGGTACAGCACCTGCCCGGCCGCCAGCGTGGCCAGCGCGGTCAGCGCCGCGGCGGCGAACTCGGCCAGCGCCTGGGTGCGCGCGCGCTCGGCCGGGCGGTAGCTTTCCGCCAGCAAGGTGGTGCCGCCGACGAACATGAAATTCCAGCCCACGCCCAGGCACAGCAGCGCCACGTAGAACGCCGGCACCGCGGTGGACGCCAGCGCCACCAGCGAACCCACTGCGGCGAGCGCGATGCCGCACATCAGCATCGGCCCGCGGCCAAAGCGCTGCAACAGCCAGCCCGAGAAGAACGACGGCGCGTACATGCCGACCAGGTGCCACTCGATGATCTGCGCGCCCTGGCCGATGGTGTGGCCGCACGCCACCGCGGCGATCGGCGTGGCGGTCATGACGAACATCATCACCGCGTTGCCGATGCCGTTGTTGGCGAACGCGGCCAGGAACACCGGCTGGCGCGCGATCTGCGCGAGCGGGCGCGCGGGCAGCGCGGCGCCATGCTCCCGCGCCGCGGCGTGGGCGGGCGCGTCGCGGTAGCCGAACGCCAGCAGCAGGACGGTGGCCAGCCCGAACACCGCCACCACCGCGTAGGAGCCGGCGAACGGCTGCGCCACCAGCAGGTCGCTGCTCCACGCGGCGATGGCCGGGCCGCACACCGCGGCCACCACGCCGCCGGTCAGCACCGTGGAAATCGCGCGCGGCTTGTCGGCGGCCGGCGCGGCATCGGCGG
>NZ_AQPL01000004.1:0-4617 GCF_000395345.1 Cupriavidus sp. WS
CGCGGCATCGGCGGCGGCCAGCCGGTAGAAGCGCGCGAAGGCCTGGAACACGCCGACCAGCGCGGTGCCCACGCAGAACGCGGCGAAATCATGGTGCGCGATGGCCCACACCGACACCAGCCCGCCCGCACAGCAGGCCAGCCCGCCCAGGCAGAACGCGGCGCGGCGGCCGAGGCGCTCGATCAGGAACGCCGCCGCGATGGCGGTGACGGCGGACGCCACCGTGATCAGCGCGAACGGCAGCGTGGCCAGCGCCTTGTCCGGCGCCAGCGTGTAGCCGACCAGCCCGGTCAGCGTGAGGTCGACCGACAGGGCCGAGGTGAAGAGAGCCTGGCAGACCGCCAGCAGGCGGGCTTGCGGGATCGCGGGACGTGCCATCGGGGGCGCTCCGGTAAGGACGGGCGTTGGGGATGACACCGAGCGTAAGGAAAGCGCCGCCGCGCCGGCTGACAATGATCCGTGGAATCCTGCCATGTGGATGGGGCGGGCGGCGGGCGGCGGCGGGCCGCGAACAATCAGTCAGTCAGTTGAACACGTCCTGCCGGTAGCGGCCCTGCGCGACCATGCCGGCCAGCCAGTCGGACGCCGCCGCCTCGGGCATGCCGCCCTGCTGCGCGGCGATCTCGATCAGCGTGCGGCGCACCGCGGGCGCCATCTGCCGCCCGTCGCCGCACACGTAGAGGGTGGCGCCGTCGCGCAGCAGCGCCCACACCGCGGCGCGGTCGCGCCACAGCAGGTGCTGCACGAAGCGCTGGTCCGGCGCGCCGGTGGCCGAGTACGCGGCGTGCGCCTGCACCACGCCCGCGTCCTGCCAGCACGCGATGTCGTCGCGGTACAGCCAGTCGTGCGCGGGATGGCGGCAGCCGTAATAGAGCTGGCTGGCGGCGACGCGCATGCCGGCGGCCCGCTGCGCCGCGCGCTCCTCCAGGAAGCCGCGGAACGGCGCGATGCCGGTGCCGGGGCCGACCAGGATCATCGGCCGGGCGGGATCGGCGTCGGGCGCGAACGGCGGGTTCGGCGTGCGGATGCCGGCGGCCACCATCGCGCCGGGCGCCAGTCCCTGCAGCCAGGTCGAGGCCACGCCGCGGAACATGCCGCGCCCGGACAGCGCGGGCGCCCACACCGTGCCGACCGTGATCGCGGCCACGTCCGGCGACACCGCCGGCGACGAGGCGATCGAATAGAGGCGCGGGCGCATCGCCACGGTGCAGGCCAGCAGGCCGGCCAGCGTCAGCTCGATGGCGGGATGGCGCGCCAGCACGTCGGCCAGCGCGAGGCGCGGCGCCGCCACCCGCGCGGCGTAGCCGGCGGCGGGATCGTCCGAGCCGAGCTGCTCCAGCGCGGCGCGCGTGCGCGGGCAGCGCGTGTATTGCAGCAGCGTGCGCAGGGTCTGGCGCGACACCACGTCCTGCAGCTCGATGAAGTGCGTGAGCAGCTCGCGCACCGGCAGCGCCTCTTCCAGCGGCAGGCCGCGCGCGGCGCCGGCGTGCGCGGCCGACAGCGTCGCCATCGCGTCGGGATCGAGGTCGAGCCGCGCGCACAGGTCGTCCACCACGGCCGGCTGGTTCTGCGGGTACACCGCGAGGTGGTCGCCGGTGGCGTAGCGCACGCCTTCGGGCAGGCGCAGGCGGATGTCGCGCGTGGAGGTGCGCGGCGCCTCGCGCGCGAAGTCCCACAGGCCGGCGGGATCGCTGACCAGCTCGGTGTTGGCCAGCACCGTGAACGCCTGCGTGGACGGCGGCAGCGTGCCGGCGCGGATGGCGGCGATGCCGCGCAGCCGCACCGCGATCGCGCCGGCCGCGGCGGCGGGCGCGTCCGGCCCGGCGCCCTGCGCCTCGCGCAGCGCTTGCAGCGCTTGCCACAGCGCGGCCAGCCATTGCCCGGCGGCGTGGTCGAAGTCGCCGTTGCCGTCGGCCTCGCCGCGCGCCAGCAGCGGGGTGGCGCCGGCCGCGTCGAAGAACGCCTGCACGCGCTTGGGAAACGCCTGGTAGGTGGCCCATTGCGAGTTGCCGCAGCCGAGCACGGCGAAGCGCAGGCCGGGCGCGCGGTAGCCTGCAGGCGCCTGCGCCTGCGCGTCGAGCATGGCCTCGAAGCGGCGCGCCGAATCGGGCGCGCGGCCGTTGTAGGTGGCCGCCACGATCACCGCCAGCCCATCGGTCGGCAGCGTGTCCACCGCGGCGTCGAGATCGCGCAGCGTGGCGGCGAAGCCGGCCTGCAGCGCGCCCGCGTGGATCTGCTCGGCGAGCTCGCGCGCGGTGCCCAGGCTGGAGCCGCACAGCACCGCCAGCGGCAGGCCGCCGCCGTGCACCGCCGGGCGCGCGGGCTGCGCCGCGGCCGCGCCGGCCTGCGCCGCGGCGATGCGCTCGTGCGGGCGGCGCCGGCGCGCGCGCAGCGTGAAGCCGTCGGGCTTGAGCGTGAGCGTTTCCTTGATGCGGAACTGGTAGTCGTGCGGATCGCTGAACTGGAAATTGCGCAACATCAGCGCCAGCGCCAGCTTGGCCTCGGTCAGCGCGAACTGCCGGCCGATGCAGGCGCGCTCGCCGTTGCCGAACGGCTTGTAGGCATGCGGATGGATGCGCGCCTCGTTCTCGGGCAGGAAGCGGTCGATGTCGAAGCGCTCGGGGTCGGCCCACACCTTGGGGTCGCGGTGCAGCCCGGTGAGCACCACCGACAGGCGGCGGTCCTTCCGGATAAGGTAGCGCCCGCCCAGCAGCGTGTCCTCGAACGGCGCCACCGAGAAGCCCGGCGCGGTCGGCCACAGCCGCAGCGTTTCCTTGAGCACGCGGTCGATCACCTGCAGGCGCGCGAGGTCGGCGTAGGCCGGCGGCGCGTCGCCGGGCAGCACGGCGTCCACCTCGGCGTAGGCCTGCGCCAGCACGCCCGGATGGCGCATCAGCTCGTACAGCGCGAAGGTCAGCATGCCGCTGGTGGTCTCGTGCCCGGCGATCAGGAAGGTGATGACCTGGTTGCGGATGTTCACGTCGTCCAGGCGCTCGCCGCTGTCGGGGTCGCGCGCGTCGAGCATCAGGTTGAGCAGGTCGGGCTCGGGGGCCTGGCCGCGCGCGGCCGCCGCGCGGCGCTGCCTGACCACGTCGTCGACCAGCTCGCGCATGAAGCCGACGTCGGCGGCGAACTTGCGGTGCGCCGCGTGCATGAACTTGTCCTTGATGGCCAGGCGCGTGAGCTTGCCCATCGCTTCCTCGAGCGCGCCGACCATCGCGCCGATGAACGGATGCAGCTGCGCGCTGGCGAACGAGTCGAAGTCGTAGCCGAAGCCCGACAGCGCGATGGTGTCGAGCGTGAGGCGCGTCATGTCGTCGGCCACCGCGATGTCGGCGTCGGGCCCCTGGCGCTCCCACTTGCCGACCAGCCGGTTGGCCACGCGCAGCATCACGTCGAAGTAGCCCTTCATGGCGCGCTGGCTGAACGCGGGCATCAGGATGCGGTGCGCGCGGCCCCAGTTCTCCTCGCCGTGGTCGGCGGTAAACAGGCCGTCGCCGCCGACGTCGCGCAGGTAGGACAGCGGCGGGCCGATCAGCTTGCGGAAACGGCGCCCGTCGGCCAGCTCGGCCACCAGCCCGGCATCGCTGACGAAGGCCACGCGCCGGCCGGCGAAGTTCAGCTCGAAGATGCCGTCGAACTCGCGGCTGCGCGCCAGCAGGTGCTGCGCGACCATGCCGGGCGTGACCTGCAGCAGGTTGCCGACCACGGGCCAGCCGGGCGCCTGCGGGATGGGTTCGGGCTGGCGCGCGGCCGGCGCATCGGGCTGGCGGTCGGACGCACGGTCGGGCACGCGGTCGGCGGCGGCGGATGCCGGGTTGGGCACTGGCTGCATGTTCAGGTCACCGTTCGAAGGCGGCGCGCGGGCGCCGGGGTTGTCTCGCGTTCGTTGTTCTTGTGGGCGTAGACAAATGTCTACTTTTGCAGCAAAGTAGACGAACGCAGACCGAGTGTCAATTCCAAACCGGCATTTCACGGCGGGTGCGCGCGGCGGCCGGCGCGGCTATGCTGCGGCCATCCGCGTAGCCATGCGCCGTGGTTGTCCGCCGTGTTGCCCGGCCCCGACATTTCACACGAACATCATGGACGACGTTGCCGCCGGCAAACGCAAACTGATCGACGCCGCGCTGCGCCTGGCCGCCGCGCGGCGCAGCTTCGCCGGCCTGGGCCTGCGCGAGCTCGCGCGCGAGGCGGGGCTCAACCCCAACACCTTCTACCGCCATTTCCGCGACATGGAGGACCTCGCGCTGACCGCCGTGGCCGAGGTCGGCGCCGAGCTGCGCCCGATGCTGCGCGCGGTGCGCTGGGCGGCCGCGCGCGACAACCCGGACGAGGTGGCCACGCGCGCGTGCGCGGCGTTCTTCGCCTACGCCGAGGCGCACCGGGATGCCTTTTTCGTCGGCGTGTGCGGCAGCACCGGGCCGCAGCCGGCGCTGCGCGACGCGGTGCGCCAGCTGCTGGCGGACATCGCCGCCGAGATGGCGGAGGACATCGAGCGGCTGGGGCTGTGCCCGGGCCTGCCGCGCGCGGCGCTCGACGATCTCTCGGGCTACGTGGTGTCCTACCTGTTCCACCTGTCGACCGACTATCTCGAAGCCGACGCGGCGGGCCGCCGCC
>NZ_AQPL01000005.1:0-1066 GCF_000395345.1 Cupriavidus sp. WS
GGCCCGCCGCCGGCGCATCGAGCAGTCGCGGCAACTGGTGTGCTGGCTGCTGCGCGGCGCCGCCGCGCAGCAAGGCGGGCGGGCGCAAGCGGCAGCACCAGCACCATCGGCAGCCGCGGCGCGCAAGCGCAAGCCGCGGCAGGCGCAGCCGCACTGAACGCGGCGGGCGCCGGCGCTCAGGCCAGCCGCGCGTAGCCGGCGGCCACCGCGGCGCGCGCCATGTGCGTCACCGGCGCGTAGTGCGCGAGGCCGGTGCGGGCGATGCCGCGCAGCCGCAGCCGCCGCGCCAGCGCGGGCTCGGCCTCGATCACGCGCGCCAGCACGTCGCCCACGCGCGCGCTCTGCGCCGGGCTGGCATGGCGCGAGCACACCAGCGGCAGGCCGGGCGCCGACGCGGTGCCGGCGATCTGGCGCAGCGCCGCCAGCCGTCCGGGCAGGTGGTCGCGCGCGAAGGCCAGCGTGACGCAGTCGATGGCCGCCACGTCGGCGTCGCCGCGCGCCACGGCGTCGAGCGAGGCCAGGTGCGAGCCGGTGCACAGCGCCGCGGCGAAGAAGCGCCCGCCGCGCGCCAGCGGCGCCACCGCGTGGCGCAGCGCGTTCATGCCGCTGTGCGAGGCCTCGTCGTTGTACGCCACGCGCAGCCCGCGGCAATCGGCCAGGCTGTCGGGGCCGTCGGCGCGCGCCACGATCGCGCTGCGATAGCGCTCGCCGTCGCAGCCCGGCGCGTCGAACAGCGGCGTACCGATCACGCGCACGTGGCGCTGCAGGCCCTGCACCAGCGGGTAGCCGCAGGTCTGCGACAGCAGCAGGTCGGGGCGGCGCCAGAATTCGTGCAGTTGCGCATGCGTGGCGCCGGGCTCGACGGCGCGCAGGAACAGCGGATCGCGCCCGCGCGCGAGCTCCGCCGCCACGCGCGCGATCAGGGCCAGCCAGTCTTCGTGCAGCGCGGGCGATACGTTGTACATGGGCAGCGCGGCCACCCAGTGCCGGCGGTCATCCATGCGCGCTCACCCGGTCAGGCGCGCGCGCGCGTCGTTGCCGGCCCGCCGGTCTGCCGTGGCGGGGG
>NZ_AQPL01000006.1:0-1658 GCF_000395345.1 Cupriavidus sp. WS
CCCGCCGGTCTGCCGTGGCGGGTGTGGCCGGCATGGCCGGCGTGGCCACGGCGCCGCCGCGGAACAGCGGATGCACCACCGGCGCGGCGGGCCGCAGCGCGAAGCGCGCCAGCCATTCGCCGTACCCGTTCACCACGAAGCCGCCGCTGCGCCGCCGGTAGCCGGCCGCGCGCGCGCGATAGACGCGCCCGAGGGCAAACCACGGCAGCGCCGGCAAGTCGTGGTGGACCAGGTGGAAGTTGTTGTTGAGGAACAGCAGCCGCCACGGCCACGCCGCCTCGTTGAGCACGCTGCGCCGCGCCGGCAGCGCGTGCGGGCGGTGCTCCTGGAACGAGCGCACCGACGACAGCGACAGCGCGGGATAGGCCACGCCCGCCAGCATCAGCCACGGCGCGATGCCGCACGCGCGGTCGAGCCACAGCAGCAGCGCGGCCAGCGCGAGCAGGTGCGCGGCCCACATCGGCAGGTCGCGCAGGTCGCCGGCGCGCAACCGGCGCGCGGCGTCGGCCGCGCTGCGCGCGATGGCGAAGGCCGGGCCCAGCAGCAGGCGCCCCGCCATCGTGTTGCGCCAACGCAGCAGCGTGCGCCGCAGGGGGCCGGCGGCCTGCCAGTCGCCCGGCAGCAGGAAGTAGCTCTCCGGATCGGCGCCGGGATGGGTCAGGTCGTCGTGCGCGTGATGCCGCAGGTGCTCGCGGCGATAGAGTCCGTAAGGAAACCACACCGCCAGCGGCGCCATGCCGAACAGCGCGTTGAGCCACGGCAGGCGCGTGGGATGGCCGTGCAGCAGCTCGTGCTGCAGCGACATGTACCAGGTGGAGGCGAGTACCAGCAGCGCCAGCGCGAGCGGCAGGCCCAGGCGGGCCGCGTTGAGCGCCGCGCCGAACCACAGCGCGTAGACCGCCGCGATCAGCAGCCAGGTGGGCAGTTCGGTGCGCCAGAGCCAGGCGCGGCTGGCGCGCGCGATGTCCGCGCGCTGGAGGTCGTCCAGGTAGATTGCCATTGCGTCATCGTGGAACGGTGGCGGGCTGTACGGCAATCGAGGCGATGCGGACACCCAGGGCGTCGCGGCCGGCGGCGCCGGCACGAAACGTCAGTCCAGCTTACGCGCCGTGGCGCAAAACGGAACGAAGGAAAGCCGATATGGATATGCATGCCCGCAAGCGGCCTGCGCATGCGGCGCAGGTGGCGCACGGAGGGCGCGCCACGGGCTCAGTCGAGCACCTTGCCGCGCATGGCCTTGACCTGGCTGCGCTGGCTCTTGCCTTCGAGCCGCCGCATGCGCGAGCCGAAGGTGGGCCGCGTGGGGCGCCGCGCGCGCGGCGGCGTGGCCACGCTGCGCACCAGTTCGTGCAGGCGCCGCACGGCTTCCTCGCGGTTCATCTCCAGGCTGCGGTGCTGCTGCGCCTTGATCACCACCACGCCGTCGCGCGTGATGCGATGATCGTGCAATTGCAGCAGGCGCGCCTTGTGATCCTCGTCCAGCGACGCCGACGCGCGCACGTCGAAGCGCAGGTGGACCGCGTTGGAGACCTTGTTGATGTTCTGCCCGCCCGCGCCCTGCGCGCGGATCGCGGTGATCTCGTACTCGGTGTGGGGGATGACGGTTTCGCTCGACATCGGGCAATGATAGCAAGCGCGCCGGCCCGCCGTGGCGGGGG
>NZ_AQPL01000007.1:0-2258 GCF_000395345.1 Cupriavidus sp. WS
GGCCCGCCGTGGCGGGCGGCGCTGCCGGGGCCGGTCAGGCGACCGCCGCGAGCTTGACGATGTGCAGGCTGGCGCGGCCCTGAAGCACCTTGCCCAGCGCGGCGAGGGCCGCGCCGCGGCCGTGCTGCGCGAGCGCGTCCTCGTCGCGCCAGCGCTCCAGCATCACGAAGCGGCCGGCGTCGTCGAGGTCGCGGTGCAGCTCGTAGTATTCGCAGCCGGGCTCCAGCCGCACCTGCGCGACGGCTTCGCGCAGCGCCGCTTCGACCAGCTGCAGGTGGGCCGGCTCCGGCACGATGGTGGCGACCACCGCCACGGGCGGCTTGCGGGATTCGGTCATGATGGCTCCTGTCGGTTAGGCAAAACCCCGATCATCCCCCAATCCGCGCCGGCCGGGAATGCGCCGGCGCGCAAAAGAGTTTCCCTAATCCGGCGCAAATGGCGCCGCCACCGATTGCCCGGCCGGCTAGTCGACCTGCGCGTTGGAGCGCTTCACCACCGCGGTCCATTTCTGGATCTCGCCGTTGACGAAGCGCGGCAGCTGCGCGGTGTCGAGCCTGGCGATCTCCAGCCCCTGCTCCGCCAGCTTCTTCTGCACGCCCGGCTCCTGCATCACCGCCTGCATCGCGCCGGCCAGCCGCCTGCGCACCTCGTCGTCCAGCCCGGCCGGGCCGGCGAGCATGAACCACGCGGTCAGGTCGAAGCCGGGATAGCCCGATTCCGCCACGGTCGGCACCTCGGGCGCGCTCACCGAGCGCTGCTGGCTGCTGACCGCCAGCGCGCGCAGCTTGTGGGCCTTGAGGTAAGGCAGCACCGCGACCGGGTGGTAGAACATGAAGTCGACCTGCCCGCCCAGCACCGCGGTCAGCGCCTGCCCGCCTTCCTTGAACGGCACGTGCGTCATGCTGATGCCGGCCATCGACTTGAGCAGCTCGCCGGCGAGATGGCCCGAGGTGCCGCTGCCGGCCGAGCCGAACGACAGCTTGTCCGGATTGGCGCGCGCGTAGGCCACCAGCTCGGCCAGCGTCTTGTACGGCGCGTCGGCGCGCACCACCAGCAGCGTGGGCGTGTAGCCGGGCATGGCCAGGTACGCGAAGTCCTTGCCCGGGTCGTACGGCAGGTTGCGGTAGAGCGCCTTGTTGATGGCCAGCGTGCCGACCGTGCCGAAGGTCAGCGTGTAGCCGTCGCCTCTGGACTTGGCCACGTAGTCGGTGCCGATGGCGCCGCCGGCGCCGGCCTTGTTCTCCACCACGAAGGGCTGGCCGAGCTTCTTCGCCATCGCCTCGCCGAGGATGCGCGCGGTGATGTCGGTCGAGGTGCCGCCGCCGAACGGCACCACCAGCCGCACCGGCCGCGACGGATAGTCCTGCGCCTGTGCTTGTGCCGGCGCTTGCACCAGCATGAAGCCGGCGGCGCAGCTCATGGCCAGCATCGCGGCCATCATGGTCTTTTTCATGTCTCCTCCTGTTTTTTTCGGCTTACCTGGAACCGGTCTGCGCCGCGCCGCGCGTTCGCGCCAGCGCGGCGCGCACTTCCTCGTTGTGCTCGCCCAGCAGCGGCGGCGCCATGACGTCGAGCGCGCGCTCGCCGTCGAACGACACCGGGCTGCGCACGGTCCTGAACTCGCCCAGCGTGGGATGGGTGCCCGTGACCAGCAATTGCAGGTGTCTGGCCTGCGGGTCTTCCAGCGCCTCGCTGGTGTCGTACATCGGCGCGTGCGGCACGTCCTCGGCCTGCAGCCGCTCGCACCATTGCGCGCGCGTGCGCTGGCGGAACAACTCGCCGAGCAGGTCGATCAGCGCCTGCTGGTTGGCGATGCGCTGCTCACGCGTGGCGAAGCGCGCGTCGGTAAACAGCGCGGGCCGCTCGATCGCGTTGGCCAGCCCCTGCCAGAATTTCTCGGGCGAGGACATATGCAGCGCGATCCATTTGCCGTCCGCGCATGCCAGCACGTAGGACTGCGACACGCTGGGCCGGCTGTACGGCCCCATCACCTCGCCCGCCGCATAGTAGTGCGTGAAGGCGTCGAGGTTGAAGTGGCTCATCGCCTCCAGCATCGACACCTCGACCTTGCGGCCAACGCCGGTGCGGTTGCGCTCGTGCAGCGCGCCGAGGATGCCGTAGGCGGCGTAGAAGCCGGTCATCGCGTCGGCGATGGCGGGGCCGACCACGCGCGGGTTCTCCGGGTTGATGAGCAGGTTGAGGAAGCCGCTGGCCGCCTGCGCCACGGTGTCGTAGCTCGGGCGCGCGGCGGCCGGGCC
>NZ_AQPL01000008.1:0-19165 GCF_000395345.1 Cupriavidus sp. WS
GGGCGCGCGGCGGCCGGGCCGGTCGCGCCGAAGCCGCTGATGGCGCAGTAGATCAGGCGCGGGTTGAGCGCGCGCAGCCGTTCCTCGCCGGCGCCCAGGCGCTCGGCCGCGCCGGGGCGGAAGTTCTGGATGTAGACGTCGGCCTCGCGCACGAGGTCGTCGAACACGGCCAGGTCCTCGGCGTTCTTGGTGTTGAGCGTGATGCTGCGCTTGTTGCGGTTGTAGGTCTGGAAATGCGGGCTGTACAGGCCGCCCTTGAACGCGCGGAACGGGTCGCCCGTGTCCGGCTGCTCCAGCTTGATGACGTCGGCGCCGAGGTCGCCCAGCAGCATGCCGGCGGCGGGCCCGGTGATGAACGTGCCTTGCTCCAGGACTTTCACGCCCTGCAGAACCTTGATCATGGATGCTCCTTGCTCACGCTGATGTGCCGCTGCATGTGCGCGTTCACGCGCGCGGATCGAAACCCGCCGGCGCGGCGCCCGTGTAGACCACCTCGCGCGTGGCCTGGTACGACAGCGCGAAGCCGATCGACTGGCGCAGCTCCTCGCTGAGATGGGCGATCAGCCCGCCGGTGCGCGCCAGGATCGGCACGCCCTTGAGCGCGTTGAGCGGGAAGCCCACGCCGAGCAGCACGGCGGGAATCGCCGCCGAGACGTTGAGGCTCAGGTCCTTGCCGACGATGCCCGGGATCGCCGCCTCGACCGCCTCGGCGATGTCGATGTAGGTCAGGTCCGCGCCGGCCTCGCGCGCCACCGCGAACAGCGCCGCCACGCGCGGGTCGCGCGCCTTGTGCAGCGGATGGCCGTAGCCGGGAATCGCGCGGCGCGCCTCGCGCCAGGCCGACACCACCGCGGCGGCGGCCTGCGCCTTCGCCTCCCCGCCGGCGATGCGCGCGCGCACTTCCTCGAGCAGGTGGCCGGCGCTCTCGGACGCGCCGAGGATGACCGAGCCGCAGCCGAGGATGCCCGCCGCCACCGCGCCCTGCAGCGCGTCGGGCGCGGCCGCCAGCGTCATGCGGCTGGCCTGCACGCTCGGCACCAGGCCATGCTCGGCGATGGCCACCAGCGTGGCGTCGACCACCTTGAGCGCGGCCGCGCCGGGCCGGCGGCCGGTGACGAGGAAGTAGAAGTATTCGGTGAAGCTGAGCTTGCCGATCAGGTCCTGGCACAGGTCCGCGCCGCGCACCACGATGGTCTCGGTGTTGGACGTGCTGATGCCGGTCTGCGGGATGGTTTCCTTGCCGATCTTCATGGTTGCGCTGTCTCCGTAGCTGGAATGGGCCGGGCGCGTGGCCGGGCCTCGTGTCGTGTATGGGCAGTCTATGGGCGGCGCGTCACAGATGGAAATGATGAATATCGATCCAAATGATCGATGGCATCTATGTAGAATGCGGCGCATGTCCCGCACTGATGGTGGAATGCCGTGGAACTCCGACACCTGCGCTACTTCGAGGCGCTCGCCGAGACGCTCAATTTCACGCGCGCGGCCGAGCGCATGCACGTTACGCAGTCGACGCTGTCGCACCAGATCCGGCAGCTGGAAGAAGAAGTGGGCCAGCCGCTGTTCGACCGCGCCGGCAAGCGCGTGTCGATCACCGAGGCCGGCGAGACGCTGCTGCTCCACATCGGCCCGGCGCTGCGGCAGGTGGACCATGCCATCCACGCCGTGCGCGGCGGCGAGGAGCCGCTGGTGGGCGAGGTCCGCATCGGCGCCACGCACAGCTTCAACATCCAGCTCATCCCGCAGTGCGTGGCGTCGTTTCTGAACCGCTATCCGGCCGTGCGCGTCATCGTGGAGGAGCTCAGCGCCGCCGACATCACGCGGCGCATCGTCGCCGGCGAGCTGGACCTGGGCGTGTCGTACCGGCCCGAGCAGAGCGAGGCGCTATGGTTCGAGCCGCTGTACAACGAGGAACTGAAGCTGGTGGTCGGCGAGCGCCACCCGCTGGCGGGCCGCCGGCGCGCGCGCATGGTGGAGCTGCACGGCATGCGCATGGTGCTGCTGCCGGCGTATTTCGCCACGCGGCAACTGCTCGACGAGTGCTTTCGCGCGGCCGGGGCCGAGCCGCTGGTCATCGCCGAGCTCAACTCGATCGCGCCGATGCTGGAACTGGTGCGGCAGACCGACCTCGCCGCCGTGATCGGCGAAAGCGCCGACTCCGGCAACGAGCGCCTGCGCTTCATCCCGCTGGAAAGCCCCACGCCGCACCGCACGCCGGGCCTGCTGTGGAAGCGCGGCGCGCAGCGCGCCACGCCGGTGCGGTTCTTCGCCACCGCGGTGCGGCGCGCGGTGGCGCGGCTGGAGGGCGAGCGGGGCTGACGGCGCAGCCCCGGCCCGCACCCGGTCTCAGTCGATCTTCGCCCCGCTCTGCGCGATCAGCTCGACGTCGAGCTTGCCTTCGTGCGCGGCGAACGCCTTGAACTCGGCCGGGGAGCGCGAGGGCGCGGCTTCCTCGCCGCGGCCGGCCAGCTGCTTTTGCAGCGCGGGCTCGATCAGCACCCTGGCCGAGGCGGCGAACAGGCGGTCCACGACGGCCTGCGGCGTGCCGGCCGGCGCGAACAGGCCGTACCAGTTGGAGAGGCTGTAGCCGGGCACGCCGGCTTCGGCGATGGTCGGGTAGCTCGGCATCACCGCCGAGCGCTTCGCCGAGGTGACGGCGAGCGGCACCACCTTGCCGGCATCGATCATCGGCTGCACCGAGGCCGGCGTGGCGAAGCTGACCTGCGCGTCGCCGGCGGCCACCGCCTGCGCGGACTGCGCGCCGCCCTTGTACGGGACGTGGGTCATGGTGACGCCGGCGAGCCGGGTGAAGTGCACGCCGGCGAGGTGCGTGATGACGCCGTTGCCGGACGACGAGTAGTTCAGCGAGCCCGGCTGCTGCTTCGCCTTCTGCACGAGCTCGGCGACGTTGCGGATGCCCGCGGTCTTGCCCGCCACCAGCAGCAGCGGCGCGGTGGTCAGCTGCGTGACCGGGATGAAGTCCGCCGGCGTGTAGCGCAGCTTCTTGTACAGCGCGTTGTCGCCGCCCATCAGGCTGGCGCCGCCGATGTACAGCGTGTAGCCGTCGGGCGGCGACTTGGCCGCGAAGTCGGCGGCGATGGTGGTGCCGGCGCCCGGGCGGTTGTCGATCAGCACGGGCTGCTTCAGCTCCTTGGCGAGCGCGTCGCCGTAGATGCGCGCGATGGTGTCGGCCGCGCCGCCGGGCGGAAAGCCGATGACGATGCGCAGCGGCCGGGACGGATAGGCGTCCTGGGCCGCCGCGGTGCCGGCGACGCCGGCGATGCTGAATGCGGCGGCGGCAAGCAGCCGGCTTGTGTGGCAAAGCATGATGTCTCCTCTTGGTTTTTATGTCTTGCGATGCGCCGCCTCGGGCAGCGCGTACCGCGAACGCGCGGGCGGCTCATGCCCGCGCGCGTCACCGCATGTCGCCGCGCGCCGCCACGCAGGCGAACGCGCGGGCGGCACGTCTAGCGCCCGCGGAACGCGGGCCGCCGCTTCTCGGCAAAGGCCTGCCGCCCTTGCGCGTAGTCCTCGCTCGCCGCGGCGCCGTCGACCAGCGCCTGCACGGCGGCGTCCGTCATCGGGCCGTCGCCCGAGGCCAGGCTGTTGAGGATCGCCTTGGCGCCGCTGATCGACAGCGGCGCGTTGTCGGCCAGCACCGCGGCGGCCTGCCGGGTGCTGGCGAGGGCGTCTCCGGCGATGGCGTCGACGAGGCCGATGCGGTAGGCGTCGGCGGCGTCGAGCCGCTCGCCCGAGAACAGGATGTGCTTGGCGTTGGCCAGCCCGACCAGGTGGAACAGGCGGCGCGTGCCCTTGATGCCGTAGACGATGGACAGGCGCGCCGCGGGAATCGCGAACTGCGCGGCGGGCACCGCGTGGCGGAAATCGCACGCCATCGCCACGTTGACGGCGCCGCCCATGCAGAAGCCGTTGATGGCGGCGATGGTCGGCTTCGATACCGCCTCGATGGCGTCGCAGCAACCGTCCACGGCCTGCTCGTAGTCGGCCACCTGATGCTCGTTGGCGCGCACGGTGGCGAACTCGGCGATGTCGGCGCCGGCGCAGAAGCTGGCGCCGGTGCCGGTCAGCGCGATCACGCGCACGTCGTCGCGCGCGTCGAGTCCGGTCATGGCGCGGCCGAGCGCGCGCCACATCGCCAGCGTGAGCGAGTTGCGCTTCTCGGCGCGATCGATGGCGACGATGGCGAGGCCGTCCTCGATCGTCAGCCGGAGGTGCGGATGGGGCCGCGGCAGTTCGGCGGCGCGCGGGGCGGCAGTTGCGGTTGCGGTTGCGGTGTGCATGCTGGTCTCCGTCGTCGTCAAAGGGCTGCCGCCTCGGCCGGCGAGGGCGCGCCGGCGGGGGCGGGCTCGCCTGCCTGGAACACCGCGCCGCTGGCCACCAGCCGCGCGATCTCCGCGTCGGAGAAATGGAAGTCGCGCAGCACCGCCGCGGTGTCCTGGCCCACGCGCGGCGGCGCGCCGGCGGCGATGTTCGTGGTGCCGTTGAACAGGATCGGCAGGCCGAGCGCGCGCGTGGTGCCGCCATCGGGCGCGTCCACGTCCACCACCATGCGCACCGCGCGCGACTGCTCGTGCTCGAGCGCCTGCCCGACGTCCTGCACCGGACCGGCGGGAATGGCGGCGGCGTCGAAGCGCTCGAGCCAGGTGGCGAGCGTCCCGGTGGCGAGCACGGCCTCGATCAGCGTGGCGAGCGTCTTGCGGTTGGCCAGGCGCAGGTCGGGCGTGTCGAAGCGCGCGTCGTCCTTCCATTCGGGGTGGCCGAGGATGTCGGCGATGCGCTCCCAGTTGGCCTGGTTGGCGCCGCCGATGGCCACGCGCCCGTCCTGGCAGCGGTAGACCTGGTACGGCGCGATCAGCGGATGCGCGGTGCCCGACGGCTTGGGGACGATGCCGCGCGAGAAATAGCCGGCGGCGTACCAGTAGAGCTGCTGCATCGACGCCTGCAGCAGCGAGGTGTCCACGCGCTGGCCCTTGCCGGTGCGCAGGCGGTGGATGTAGGCGGCGAGGATGCCGACCGCCGCCAGCACGCCGGCGTTGACGTCGGCGATGGAGACGCCGGGCTTGACCGGCTCGCCGCCGTCCTCGCCGGTGACGCTGATGAGGCCGCTGAACGCCTGCAGGATCAGGTCGAAGCCGCCCTTCTTGGCGAGCGGGCCCTCGCGGCCGTAGCCGGTGATGGAGCAGTAGATCAGCGCCGGATTCACTTCGCGCAGCACCTCGTAGCCGAGCCCGAGGCGCTCCATCACGCCCAGCCGGAAGTTCTCGGTGAGCACGTCGGCCTGCGCCACCATGCGCAGCAGCGCGGCCTTGCCTTGCTCGGACTTGACGTTGATGCCGATCGAGCGCTTGCCGCGGTTGAGCATCATGAACGAGGGCGGCAGGCCGCTGTCGCCTTCGCGGCGGTAGTTGCGCGCGTCGTCGCCGCCCGGGAATTTCTCGACCTTGTAGACCTCGGCGCCCATGTCCGCCAGCATCAGCCCGCAGGTCGGCCCCGCCATGATCTGGGACAGCTCAAGGACCTTGACGCCCCGCAGCGGCTGCTCGAATGCCTCGCCGGCGTGGTCCGCCGCGTGCGCGTGGTTCGCTTCGTTCATCTCCACCTTCCTCGTTCATTTGCGATGGCCGGCTCGGGCACGGATGCCGGCGGCCTCTGGTACGCACCAGTATAAGAACGCCGTCGCTCGCAAAAAAATATGGAATGTGGATGGGTCGATAGGAAATTACGATGGATGCGCCGCCGGCGAATCCGCTGCCGGCGCATCCGCCGCCGATGAGCGCGGTGCCGGCGGACGCGCCGTCAGCGGCGAGCCCGGCAGCGCCTGCGTGCCCTTCCACGCACCCGAGGCCAGCAGCCGGCCCACGATGGCGATCACGGTGGCGCGCACCACCTCGGCCGCGCGGCTCAGCGGCAGCACGTCCGACACGCACAGCGAGATCTCGCGGTCCAGCCGGTAGCCGGAGATCGGCAGCGTGGCGATGCGCGTCTGGCGCGACACCTCGTCCGAGAGCGCCGACCACGGCAGCACGGTCCATCCCAGGTCGGCCGCGACCAGGCGGATCAGCATGTCGGTGGCGCTGATCTCGCTGACCAGGCGGTACTTCAGGCGCTTCTGCAGCAGCGCGGCGTCCACGCGCTGGCGGATCGTGCTCGGCGCGCTCGGCAGGATCAGCGGGCTGTCGGCGAGCTCCCGGAGCTTGAGCGCCTGCCGCTCGCCGGCGGCGGCCTGCGGCAGCACGGCGTAGAGCGCCTCGGTGAACAGCGGCGTGATCTGCGCGCCGCGCCGGGGCTGGGCGTCCACGGTGACGGCGATGTCCAGCTTGCCGGCGGCGACGAGGTCGACCAGCTCCGCGCTGGGCCGCTCCACGATCTCCAGCAGGATCGCGCCGTTGGCGAGGATCTCGCGCAGCAGCGGCTCGGCCAGCATCTTGCCGGTGCTGCCGGGAATGCCGATGGCGGTGCGGCCGGTCGGATGCAGCGCCTCCTGCGACACCGCCTGACGCACGTCTTCCTGCTGCCGCAGCAGCGACTTGGCGTAGCCGTACAGCACTTCGCCGGGGCTGGTCAGGCGCGCGCCGTAGACGCCGCGGTCGAGCAGCCGCGTGCCGAACTCCGCCTCCAGGTTGGCGATCTGCTGGCTCAGCGCGGGCTGGGCGATGCACAGCACCTCGGAGGCGCGCGTCATGTTGCCCAGCTCGGCGATCTTGACGAAGTATTTCAACTGCTTGAATTCCATCCCGCGCTTGCCCTCCCGATCCGCCGCCGCGCCCGCCGGCGGCGGGGCATTCGATAAGAATAAGCGATGGAGCAATACCGATTCAATATTTTTACTCGATTGAAGTCCTCCCTATACTTGATGCCACAAAAAGGGAGCCTTGCCAAAGAGGCGACGCCCGGCGCGAGCGCGCGGCCGGCCGATATTCGACGGAGACAAACGATGACTGCAAGACTGGATAGCGCCCTCGCCGCGGCGCCGCCCCTGCTCGCCCCGGGAGGCTCGCAGCGGCGCGTGATCCTGGCCTCGTCCCTCGGGACCATGTTCGAGTGGTACGACTTCTTCCTGGCCGGCTCCCTCGCGGTGCAGATCTCGGCCAACATCTTTTCCGGCGTCAACCCGACCGCGGCGTTCATCTTCACGCTGCTGAGCTTCGCCGCGGGCTTCGCGGTGCGCCCGTTCGGCGCGCTGGTGTTCGGGCGCGTCGGCGACCTCGTCGGGCGCAAGTACACCTTCATGATGACCATCGCGCTGATGGGCGTGGCCACCTTCGCCATCGGGCTGCTGCCGGGCTACGGCAGCATCGGCATCGCTGCGCCGATCCTGTTCGTCGCCATGCGCATGCTGCAGGGCCTGGCGCTCGGCGGCGAGTACGGCGGCGCCGTGGTGTACGTGGCCGAGCACGCGGGCAACCACGAGCGCGGCGGCAAGACCGCGTGGATCCAGGCCACCGCCGCGCTGGGCCTGCTGCTGTCGCTGGCCGTCATCCTGCCCACGCGCTATTTCCTCGGCGAGGAAAGCTTCACGGCGTGGGGCTGGCGCGTGCCGTTCCTGGTCTCGCTGCTGCTGTTGCTGGTGTCGCTGCGCATCCGCATGAAGCTGCACGAGTCGCCGGAGTTCGAGCACATGAAGCGCGAAGGCACCACCTCCAAGGCGCCGATCTCCGAGGCGTTCGGGCAGTGGCGCAACCTGCGGCTGGTGCTGCTGGCGCTGTTCGGCATCGTCATGGGGCAGGCGGTGGTCTGGTACGCCAGCCAGTTCTACACCATGTTCTTCCTCACCCAGACGCTGAAGGTGGACGGCGGCACCGCCAACCTGCTCATCATCGTCGCCACCATCGTGACCACGCCGTTCTACGTGATCTTCGGCAAGCTGTCGGACCACATCGGGCGCAAGCCGGTGTTCCTGGCCGGCTGCCTGCTGGCGGCGCTGTTCTTCTTCCCGCTGTTCAAGGCGCTGACCCACTACGCCAACCCGGCGCTGGAGCGCTCGCAGCAGTCGGCGCCGATCGCGGTGCAGGCCGACCCGGCGCAATGCAGCTTCCAGTTCAACCCGGCTGGCACCTCGGAGTTCAAGAGCTCGTGCGACATCGCCCGCGCCGCCATCGCCAAGGCCGGGCTCAACTACATGTCCGAGACGCTGCCGGCCGGGCAGCCCGCGCGCATCGTGGTGGGCCGCACCACCATCGAGAGCTTCGAGGGCGGCGGCCCGGACGCCGCGGCCCGCACCAAGGCGCTCAACGCCGCGGTCGGCGCGGCGCTCAGCGCGAACGGCTACCACGTCGGCCCGGCCGACCCGGCCCAGATCAACAAGCCGATGACGGTGCTGGTGCTGATCACGCTGATGCTGTTCGGCACCATGACCTACGGCCCGATCGCGGCGATGCTGGTGGAGCTGTTCCCGTCGCGCATCCGCTACACCGCGATGTCGCTGCCGTACCACATCGGCATCGGCTGGTTCGGCGGCTTCCTGCCGGCCACCACCTTCGCGATTTCCGCCGCGGTCGGCGACATCTACGCGGGCCTCTGGTACCCGGTTGCGCTGGCCGTGGCATGCTTCGTCATCTGCGCGGTGTTCGTGCGGGAAAGCAAGGGTGTCAACATCTATTCGGCGGGCGAGCAGCGCGCGGCGCGCTGACGCCGGCCCTTACATCGAGGCCATCATGCAGTTTGCACAATCCAGCGGCGCCAGGCTCTACGTCGAGTCCACCGGCACCGGCACGCCGATCGTCTTCGTCCACGAGTTCGCCGGCGACTACCGCAACTGGGACGACCAGGTCCGCTTCTTCGGCCGGCACTTCCGCTGCGTCACGTTCAACGCGCGCGGCTATCCGCCGTCCGAGGTGCCCGGTGACGTGGCGCAATACAGCCAGGCGCTCGCGGTCGAGGACATCGCCAGCGTGCTGCGCTGGGCCGGCGTGGAGAACGCGCACATCGTCGGCGTGTCGATGGGCGGCTACGCGACGCTCAATTTCGGCCTGACCCATCCCGGCATGGCGCGCTCGCTCACCATCGTCGGCGCCGGCCACGGCTCCGATCCCGAGCGCCACGCGCAGTTCCTGCGCGACAGCGGCGAGCTGGCCGAGCGGCTGGTCGGCCTGGGCATGGAAGAAGGCATCGTGCACTACGCCAACAGCACCATCCGGCGCCGCTTCAAGGAGAAGGACCCGCGCGGCTTCGCCAGCTTCAACCGCCAGTTCGCCGAGCATTCGGCGCTGGGCTCGTCGCTGACCACGCGCGGCTGCCAGATGCGCCGGCCCACCATCTACGAGCTCGGCGAGCGCATGGCGCAGCTCGACGTTCCCACGCTGATCGTCACCGGCGACGACGACGAGCCGTGCATCGCGCCGTCCCTGTTCATGAAGCGCACGATTCCCGACGCGCGCCTGTGGATCGTGCCGCGCACCACGCACGCGGTCAATCTCGAGGAGCCCGAGGCCTTCAACCGGGTGGTGTTCGACTTCATCGCGGCGGTCGACCGCGAGCGCCAGGAGTAACGGAAATGGACCTGCATCTCAACGGAAAATCGGTGCTCGTCACCGGCGGCACGCGCGGCATCGGGCTGGCCTGCGCCAGGGCCTTCGCCGGCGAAGGCGCGCACGTCACCATCGCGGGCAGCACGCAGGCCTCCGCCGACAAGGCGCAGCTCTTGCTGCGCGGCGAGGGCATCGAAGTGCAGGCGCTGTGCGCCGACCTGTCGCGCGCGCACGAGCGCCAGGCGCTGGCCGAACGGCTGCGCGGCCTGGACATCCTCGTCAACAACGCCGGCGCCATTCCCGGCGGCGGGCTGACCGCGCTGAGCGACGAGCAGTGGCGCAGCGCGTGGGACCTCAAGGTGCACGGCTACATCGACACCACGCGCCTGGCGCTGCCGGAAATGATGGCGCGCGGCGCGGGCGTCATCGTCAACGTGATCGGCATCGCGGCGGAAATGCCGCGCTACGACTACCTGTGCGGCGCGGCCGGCAATGCCGCGCTGTCCACCTTCACGCGCGCGGTCGGCGCGCACGCCACCACGCGCGGCGTGCGCGTGCTCGGCGTCAACCCGGGGCCCACCGAGACCGACCGGCTGGTCAAGCTCTACAAGGCGCGCGCGCTGCAGAAGTTCGGCGACGAATCGCGCTGGGAGGAAATGCTGGGGCACCTGCCGTTCGGGCGCGCCGCGCGGCCCGAGGAGATCGCCGACCTGGTGATCTACCTGGCCTCGGACCGCGCCTCCTACCTGAGCGGCGTCGTCATCGATGCCGACGGCGGCGCGCAGTACATGAGCGCCTGAACGCGCAGCCGAGCCGCCACGCCACGCAATCCCGCATCCGGAGTCGACCCATGAGCAGTTTTGTCTTCCAGACCGCGCCGCAGATCGTCTGCGCGCAGGGCGCGGCCCTGCGCCTGCACGAGCTCGCGCAATCGTTCGGCGCGAAGCACGTCTTCTTCGTCACCGACCGCGGCGTGCTCGACGCCGGCATCGCAACCGGGCCGCTCGCCGCGCTGCGGCGCGCCGACATCCAGGCCACGGTCTTCTCCGACGTGCAGGCCGACCCGCCCGAGGCCGTCGTGCTGCAGGCGGCCGAGGCCGCGCGCGCCGCCGGCGCCGACATGGTGATCGGCTTCGGCGGCGGCAGCTCGATGGACACCGCCAAGCTGGTGGCGCTGCTGGCGCGCACGCCGCAGCAGCTCGGCGCGATCTACGGCATCGGCCTCGCCGCCGGGCCGCGCCTGCCGCTGATCCAGGTGCCGACCACGGCCGGCACCGGCTCCGAAGTCACGCCGATCTCGATCGTCACCACGCCCACCTCGGAAAAGAAAGGCGTGGTCACGCCGCTGCTGCTGCCCGACGCCGCGGTGCTCGACAGCCTGCTCACGCTCGGCGTGCCGCCCGCGGTCACGGCCATGACCGGCGTCGACGCGATGGTGCACGCGATCGAAGCGTTCACCAGCCGCCACAAGAAGAACGCCATCTCCGACGCGCTCGCGGTCAAGGCGCTGCAGCTGCTGTACGGCAACCTGCGCGAGGTGGCGGGAGAGGCCGCCGGCGCGGACGCGCGCGAACGCATGCTGCTGGGCTCCATGCTCGCCGGCATGGCCTTCGCCAACGCGCCGGTGGCCGCCGTGCACGCGCTGGCCTATCCGCTCGGCGGCCACTATCACCTGCCGCACGGCCTGAGCAATTCGCTGATGCTCACCGCGGTCCTGCGCTTCAACCTCTCCCACGCCACCGCCGAGTACGCCGCGCTGGGCCGCGCCATCCTGCCGGCGCTGGCCACCGCGCCCGACGCCGAAGCCGCCGAACGCTTCGTGCAGGCCATCACCGACATCACCGCCGGGATGCCCTACGCGCAGTCGCTGCGCGCCGCCGGCATCCCCCGGGACGCCCTGCCCCGACTCGCCGGCGACGCGATGAAGCAGCAGCGCCTGCTGGTCAACAACCCGCGCGACGTCACGCACGACGACGCGCTGCGCCTGTACGAAGCCGCCTTCTGAAGAGACCGCCATGCGCGACGAAGTCCGGGAGAATTTCCCGCGCCTCACCCCCGTCACCACCCGCTGGATGGACAACGACGCCTACGGTCACGTCAACAACGTGACCTACTACAGCTACTTCGACACGGCGGTCAACAAGTACCTGATCGACGGCGGCGCGCTCGACATCCACGCGGACAAGATCGTCGGCCTGGTGGCCGAGACCGGCTGCGCGTACTTCCGCTCGATCGCGTTTCCGGACGCGCTGGAAGTGGGGATCCGGGTCAGCCGCATCGGCACGTCGAGCGTGCGCTACGAGGTCGCCATCTTCCGCGAGGGGGACGAGCGCGTCTGCGCGGCGGGGCATTTCGTCCACGTCTACGTGGATCGCGCAACGGGCCGGCCGGTGGCGGTGCCCGAGCAAACGCGGGCGCTGCTCGAGGCGCTGCGGTGGCCGCGCTGAAAGCGGGGAAAGCGGGGAAAGCGGAAAGCGCGCCCGGCCGCGCCGGCCGCCGGTGTCATTCCCGCCGCGGGCTCAACGATTGAACCGCGCGAGGAATTTCTGCGCGCGCTCGGTTTTCGGATGCCCGAAGAAATCATCGGGGCGCCCGGTCTCCACCAGCTTGCCGCCATCGAGAAAGATCACCTCGTTGGCCACGTCGCGCGCGAATCCCATTTCGTGCGTGACCACCAGCATGGTCAGCCCCCGGGCGGCGAGGTCGCGCATGACGCCGAGCACCTCGCCGACCATTTCGGGATCGAGCGCGCTGGTGGGCTCGTCGAACAGCAGCACCTCGGGGCGGATGGCCAGCGCGCGGGCAATCGCGACGCGCTGCTTCTGCCCGCCCGACAGCTGATGCGGATAGGCCTCCGCCTTGCTGGCCAGGCCGACCGTCTCCAGCAAGGCCAGCGCCTCGGCCCGCACCTCGGCGCGCGGCCGGCCGTGCACGTGGACCGGGGCCTCCATCACGTTGCCGAGCACGGTCATGTGCGGCCACAGCGCGAAGTTCTGGAACACGGTGCCGATGCGGCCGCGGGCGGCAGCCAGTTCCTTGCGGGACAGCGGCCGCGACGCCGCCCCCTCGCCGGTGCGCCCCATCGGCGCGCCGCCCACGCGGATCGTGCCGCGCCCCGGCACTTCGAGCCAGTTGACGCAACGCAGCAGCGTGGACTTGCCCGAGCCGCTCGGGCCCAGCAGGCAGGTCGTCGTGCCCTTGGGCACATCGAAACTGATGTCGCGCAGGATCTCGACCCCGTCGTAGTCCTTGCACAATCCTCGCACCGCGATGGCCGCGGGTACGCTGTCTTCCATGAATCACCTCATACGGAGTTTGCCCAGCCGGCCCACCAGCCGGTCGGTCAGCAGCGACATCAGCCAGTACAGCAGCATCGCGAACAGGAACGGGGCGAAGGGCGAGAAATAGTTGGCGCTGACGAAGTTGGCCGCGAAGGTGATTTCCTGCACCGTGATGATCATCAGCAGCGCGCTGTCCTTGATGACCATCACCGACTGGTTGACCAGGACCGGCGCGGCGATCGCGAACAGTTGCGGAAAGACGATGCGCGTATAGCGCTTGTAGCGCGGGAAGCCGAACGCGTCCGCCGCGACCAGCGTGTCCTGTGGAACGCAGAGCGCGGCCGAGCGCAGGATCTCGATGAAGTAGGCGGTGTGGTAGACCACCAGCGAAGACAGCCCCGCCCAGAATGCTTCCGGGCGGATTCCGACCGCGGGCAGCCCGTAATAGACCACGTAGGCAAGCAGCAGGAACGGCACGCACCGCATGACGTCGAGCAGCAGCCGCGCAGCGCGCGCGAAGCCGGCCGCGCTCTCCTGCAGCGCGACGTGCGCCAGCGTGGCCAGCGGCAGGCTGATGGCCAGGCACAGCCCCACGAGCAGCAGCGATACGCCGGCTCCCGACAGGAAGACGTCGCGCGTCTCCCAGATGGCGTTCAGGCTATTCATGAGCCGGCATATCCGTAACGTTGGTCCACGCGGCGCTCCAGCACGCGCTGCAGTTGCACCAGGAGCGCGATGATCACGGTGTAGAGCACGGTGGCCGCCAGGAACGGCGGCAGCGGATCGTAGGTCTGGGCGCCGATGCGGCTGGCCGCGCGCGTGATGTCCACGATGCCGATGACGGACACGGCCGGCGTGATCTTCAGCAGCAGGGTCATCTCGCTCACCAGCGGCCCCAGGCTCACGCGCCACAGCTGCGGCAGCACGATGCGCCTGAAGCTCTGCCCGCGCGAGAAGCCGAAGGCCGCCGCCGCCTCGAGCTGGTCACGGGGAATCGTGGCCAGCGCCGCGCGCCAGATCTCGCAGTTGAACGCGGTGGTGTTCAAGCTCAGCGTCAGCGCCGCCGCGGCCATCGGCGGCAGCTCCAGCCCGACCGCGGGAAGCAGGAAGAACACCAGCAGGCAGAGCGTCACCACCGGCGTGGGACGCATCAGGCTGACGTAGCCGGCAATCAGCCCGTCGATGACGGGCAGCCGGCGCCACCGCAGCAGCGCCAGCATCAGTCCCAGCGGGATGCCGGCGGCGATTGCGATGAGCGCCAGCAGCAGCGTGGTGCCGGCGCCCTGCAGCAAGGTAAGTAGGGATGTCGTCGTCATGGCGTCCTCGGCATGCCCGGGCGGCGCGGCCGGCGGCCGCGCGAGTCACCGGCATGCCACTCGCATGCCGCCCGCACGTCGCCCGCATGTCGCGTTATTGCCCGGCCAGCGGCGAGACCGGCAGCGACTCGAAGGTCATGCCGAGCCATTTGCGCTGCAGCGCGTACAGGGAGCCGTCCGCGCGCGCCTTGGCGAGGAACTGGTTGAGATAGTTCAGCAGCGTGGTGTTGCCCTTGGTGACCGCCCATGCGGCGTAGGTGGGCGTGCCCACCGCGGAGCCCAGCTTGAAGCGGTCCGGATGCTCCTTGATCAGGCTGGCCAGGTTCGGCGCGCCGTTGATGACGTAGTCGACCCGGCCATTGGCCAGGTCCTGGTAGGCCTCGGGGAACGAGGCGTACTGCACGACCTTGCCCAGGCTGCCGCCGCTGGCCGCCAGCAGCTTGCGCAGATTGTCGAGCGCGGCGAACGAGCCGCCGCCGGCCTGCACGCCCACGGTCTTGCCGGCCAGGTCGGCCACGGACTTGATGCGGGTTTCCTGCGCGCGCACCACGTAGTACTGCGTCGCTTCGGCGATCGGCATGGCGAAGTCGAGGCTCTTGGCGCGCTCCGGGGTGACGACGACCGCGGTCAGCGCGACGTCGTACTTGCCGGTCGTCACGCCGGGGAGCAGGCCCGACCACGGCATGATGTTCTGCTCGATCTTGAATCCCGCGGACTTGCGCAGTTGTTCGAGCAGCGCGTGATCGAGCCCGAGCGGCTTGCCGTCCTCCACGTACTCGAAAGGCCGGTAGTCGTCTTCGGTGGCGACGGTCATCACGCCCTTCGCCTGGATCTGCTCCAGCGTGGCCGCGTGCGCGGCGCCGGTTCCGACAGTCAGTGCGGCGCACGCCGTGGCAGCCGCTGCGAGCCAATGTTTGAACGTCATGGTCTTTCCTTGCAATCAGAGTTGAACAGCCATCAGGGATCGGGGATCGGGGATCAGGGTCAAAGCGCCGCCGCCGGGCGGCGGCAGACGAAATCGATTTCCACCAGGGCGTCGTATGCGAGCCCGGTCACGCCGACACAGGTGCGCGCGGGCAGGCGCCCCGGTTCGAAGAAGGTCCGGTAGGTCTCGTTGAAGGCCGCGTAGTCCTCCTTGAAGCGCGTCAGGTAGGCGCGCGCCACGAGCACGTCCGCGAAGGTCAGCCCCAGCCCGGCCAGCACCACGCGCAGGTTGGCCATGACGTTGCGCGTCTGCGCCTCGATGCCTTCGGGCAGGATGCCCGGCGCGCCCGGCCGGTCGGGCATCTGGCCCGTCACGAAGACCAGGCCGTCGCTCTCGGTGGCGTGGCTGAAGGGGGCGACCGGCGTCGGCCCGCCGGCGATCATGTGACAGGTAATTCGGCTATCGGACATCGGCATGCTTCGTGATTGGAAACGACAGCCTGTATCGCAACGCGTGTGCCAGCCGGGGATCAGTACAATTTGTATTAAAATCGCAGCTTGATGTCGTACAAATTGTGTGTGACACAAAAAATGTGCGCACAAGATCAGTGCGATTTGTGCTGATTTTTTGGGAGGATTCGCATGGATCAGAACAATGATTGGTACAATTCGAAGCCGGCTCCCGGACACCGGCCGCCGTGGATGGTGGCCATCGGCATCGCGCGCGGCCCGCGCTACCTCGCGATCGCGCAAGGCGTGCGCAATGCCCTGACGACGGGCGCCCTCAAGGCCGGCGACCGCCTGCCGCCGCAGCGCGAATTCGCGCGGCTGCTCGGACTGAACCTCGGCACCGTGACGCGCGCCTTCGACGAGCTGCGCAGCATGGGATTCATCAAGGGCGAAGTCGGGCGCGGCACCTATCTCACGCTGCCCTCCTCCACCGACGCGCCCGCGTCGCTGTGGGATCATTCGCAGCCGCACGGCTTCATCGATCTCTCGCACAACTTCCCCGAGCACGCGCCCGGCATGGCCGGCGCGCATGCGGTGCTGTCGACGCTGCTGCCATACGATGCGCAGCGCATGCTGGCCACGCAGGTCGACGCGGGTTACGCGCAGCATCGGACGGCCGCCGCCGCGTGGCTCGACAGGCGCGGCGTCTTCGCGACCGCGGACAACGTCATCGTCACGTGCGGCGCGCAGCACGGACTGCTGCTCTCGCTGGGCGCGCTCACGCGCCCCGGCGACATCGTGCTCACCGAAGAACTGACCTACTACGGGCTGAAGTCCGCGGCGACAATGCTGGGGCGCTCGCTCGTCGGCGTGCGCATGGATGCCGAAGGGCTGCTGCCCGACGCGCTCGACACCGCCATCCAGCGTTCCGGCGCCAGGGTCCTGTTCTGCTGCCCGACGCTGCACAACCCTACCACCGCCACCATGAGCGCGGCGCGCCGCCGGGACATCGCCGAGGTCTGCCGCCGGCGCGATATCGTCATCGTCGAGGACGACGTCTATGGCTGGATGCCCAACGACCCCGAACTGCCGCTGGCCAGCTACGCGCCCGAGCGCACGGTGTACGTCACCGGCCTGTCCAAGCTGGTCGGCCCCGGCCTGCGCATCGGCTTCGTCGCGGCGCCCGCCGAGCACGTGCGCGCGCTTGGCGTCGCGCTGCGCGCCACGACGCTCATGGCATCGCCGCTGAACGCCGCCGTGGCGATGAACGTCCTTGCCGCTGACAACATGGACCGCATCGTCGACGAGATACGGCGCGAAACCCACGCCCGGCAAGCCATCGTCGCGTCATGCCTGCCCGCCTCCGCGGTAGTGACCCGGCCGGGCGCGTTCTACTTCGGGCTGCGCGTCGGCACGCACTGGACCGGCCAGACCTTCGCGCGGGCGGCCGAAAGCGCGGGCATCGGCGTGACCCCCTATGACGTCTTCGAAGGCACACCGATGACGGGCGGCGCGCTGGTGCGGGTATGCCACAACGCGGCGCCGGATCAGGAAACGCTGCGGCGGGCGCTGATGGGGTTGTCTGGGTTGTTGTAGCGTGGGGGGCGCCGGGAACCTCGTCGAAAGGCGGAGTCTTGACCTCACGCCGGGGGAAGCCCAGTCCGGGCACGGTACGGTTCGCCCCCCGGGTGCCCGGGAAGGCATGCAGCCGGCCCGGGGCGCCGCTACGGGAATCGGCCGGCAGGAACGCGGCCAGTCAGCCTCGCGGCAGCATCCGATGGGACTTCGCGTAGGCGCGCAGCGCATCGTTGATGCGCGTCTGCCAGCCGTCGCCGGTCGCCTTGAAGGCTTCCACCACATCGCGGTCGGCCCGCATGTTGAGCGTCACTTTGCGCTGGTCCGCAGGCAATGCCGGCCGGCCGCGTGGCTTGAGCAGCGCCTTGGCCGCCGTCTCGCCGACCAGCTCGGGCAGCGCCTCGCGCGCCGGGCGCATCCGCGCCAGTTGCGCATCCGTGAGCGGCGGGTTGTCCCGGTCCGACTCCGCGGCCCGGGTCAGGGCGCGGTCTTCGTCATCGGCGGGGATGTGGATCTTACGCTTCGTCGACATATTTCAGTACCTCGCGGCGGTTGGCTTTGCGCAGGCTGATGACGCGCATCGCCTCGCCCCGCATCGTGAACACCAGCACATGAACACGTTCGCCAATCAGGCCGGTGGCGATAAAGCGCGCCTCGCCGTAGGGGAAGCGATCATCGTCCTGCACCGTGGCCGTGTCCATCTCGAATGATTCGGCCTCCGCCAGCGACATGCCGTGCTTGGCCCGGTTGATCTCGTCTTTGGCGGAGTCGAATTCAATTCGCATGCAATTATTGTAGTGGCATCAAATCCAGCACGCGAGGATTTTTTGCCTATGCAAAATATCGCTGATGCCGGGCATGTCGGCCGGTCCTGCGGCGGTTTCACCCCGCTGCGCGCGAAGACCTCCACCGCCTTCGCCGCATCGCCGAAGTTGCGCTGGCATGACCTGCGGCATATCTGCGCAAACTCGCATGTGTGGTGCGGCAAGTCGCCGCAGGTACCCCGGGAATCAGGAGGCTGGAAAACGATGGAGATGGCGCAACGCCATGCGCAGCTGTCACTTGGCGCAGTGAATAAGCAGCGCTGAAGCTGGCCGAAATTCAGCCGCCGCCGAGCGCCAGGGCAGAACGGGAAAATGCGGGAAACCGTTGTGATAATTGGTGCGCCCGGCTGGGATCGAACCAGCAACCCCTGCCTTCGGAGGGCAGTACTCTATCCATTGAGCTACGGGCGCGGAGGGTATGACGCTGGCAGCGCGCGAATGGCGCCGCCGGAAAGTCGCATAGCATACAGCGTTTGCCTCGCAGCGTCCATTGCCGGCGCCTTTTCGGTGGCGCGGCTACGTTTCTCTCAAGCCGCTTTTGCCTCGATTCTGCAGGTCTTTGCGGATATAATCGCCAGTTATTTGTGTAAAAACGGGGCTACGCGGCGTCCACATGGAGTCAGGGACGGCGCAGGCTGGCTCCGCCTGCCGGCGCGCTTCAGGGCTGACAGGGAATGGATAACGGTCCGATGCGCGCCACTGGCCGGGAGGTTCGGTCACCGGGCAAGCGGCCTGACAAGGCAGCCGATCGCGAGCTGCTACGGGTTTCCTGCAAAATCGAGAGTTCAGCATGAGCGACGTCCAAAACGAGCACGAAGAACACGAGTCTCCCATCAAGACCCCCAAGCAGTTGATCGCAGTGGTGATCGCGGCCTTCCTGGTGCCGATCATCGTGATCATCCTGCTGGTCAATTTCGTCGGACATGGCTCCAAGGAAGGCGCGGGCGCTTCCACCACCGTCGAAGCCGTCAATGACCGCATCAAGCCGGTCGCTTCTCTCGAACTGAAGGATCCCAACGCGCCGCGCGTCTTCAAGACGGGCGAGCAGGTCTACAAGGAAGTGTGCGCCGCGTGCCACGCCACCGGGGCCGCGGGCGCGCCGAAGTACAGCAACGCGGGCGACTGGGCGCCGCGCATCGGCCAGGGTTTCGAGGGCCTGCTGAATTCCGTGCTGCACGGCAAGGGCGCCATGCAGCCGCGCGCCGGCACCACGCCGGACGATTATTCCGACTACGAGCTCGGCCGCGCGGTGGTCTACATGGCCGACGCCGGCGGCGCCAAGTTCCCCGAGCCGGCAGCACCGGCCG
>NZ_AQPL01000009.1:0-10010 GCF_000395345.1 Cupriavidus sp. WS
CCGGCCGGCGGCGCCACGGCGGCCGCGTCCGATGCCGGCGCAGCGCCGGCGGCGGCGGCCGCACCCGCGGCGCCTGCTGCGGCCGCGCCTGCCGCTGCGGCTCCGGCGGCAGCCGCCGCCGCGCCGGCTTCGGCCGACGTGGGCAAGAAGGTCTACGAGCAGGTCTGCGCCGCCTGCCACGCCGCCGGTGTCGCCGGCGCGCCGAAGTTCGGCGACAAGGCGGCCTGGGCGCCGCGCCTGAAGGAAGGCATGGACGCGGTCCACGCGTTCGCGCTCAAGGGCAAGGGCGTGATGCCGCCGAAGGGCGGCTACGCCGGCCCGGATGCCGACGTGCTCGCCGCGGTGGACTACATGGCGAACGCCGCGAAGTAACGCTCCCGGCGCCCGTTGCGGCGCCGGCGATCCCAAGCAGAAGCCCGGCGCGTGCGCCGGGCTTTTTCATTGGTGCCGCGTTGGTACCGCGTCGATGCCGTGCCGATGCCGACGCGGCGAACTTGCCAGTTTCAGACCACGCGCGAGTAGCGCAGCGGCGCTTCCGCGGGCGTCTTCACCGGCGTACCCACATCAGCGTCGCGCGCCGGCGCGGCGGCCTGGGCCGCCTGGGCAGCCCGGCCGGCATCGGCGCGCAGGTAGCTGTCGAACACCATCGCCACGCGGCGCACGAGCAGGCGGCCCAGCGGCGTGACCTCGATGCGCGCGGGTTCGATGCGCACCAGGCCGTCGCCGGCCAGCGTGGCGAGCTCGTCGAGCTCGGCCGCGAAATGCGTGGCGAAGTCGATGCCCGCGCGGGCCTCGAGCGCGGCAATGTCGAGCACGCCGTTGCACATGAGCGCGCCGATCACTTCGCGGCGCAGGCGGTCTTCCGCGTCCGTGGCGAAGCCGCGCATCACCGGCAGCGTGCCGTGGTCGAGCGCGCCGTAGTATTCGTCGAGCGTGCGCGCGTTCTGCACGTAGCGCCCGGCGACCGCGCCGATCGAGGACACGCCGAAGCCGAGCTGGTCGTGGCCGGCGTGGGTCGAGTAGCCCTGGAAGTTGCGTTGCAGCCGGCCTTCGCGCTGGGCCACGGCGAGCGCGTCGTCGGGCAGCGCGAAGTGGTCCATGCCGATGTAGACGTAGCCGGCGGCGGTCAGCTGCGCGATGGTGCCGACCAGGATGTCGAGCTTCTCCGCGGCCGCGGGCAGCGCGCGCTCGTCGATGCGGCGCTGCGGCTTGAACACGTGCGGCAGGTGCGCGTAGCTGTACACCGAGAGCCGGTCCGGGCGCATTGCCAGCACCTGTTCCACGGTGGCGGCGAAGCGCGCCGCGGTCTGGTGCGGCAGGCCGTAGATCAGGTCCATGCTGACCGAGCGGAAGCCGAGCCGGCGCGCGGCGTCGACCACGGCGCGGGTCTCGGCCTGCGACTGCACGCGGTGGATGGCCTGCTGGACCTCGGCGTCGAAATCCTGCACGCCGAGGCTGACGCGGTTGAAGCCGAGCTCGGCCAGCAGCGCCATCTGCGCGTCGCCGACGCGGCGCGGATCGATCTCGATGGAGTGCTCGCCTTCGGGCAGCAGGTCGAAGTGCGCGTGCATGGCGTCCATCACGCGGCGCATCTCGGCCGCGTCGAGGAAGGTCGGCGTGCCGCCGCCCCAGTGCGACTGCACCACCTCGCGCCGCGCGCCGAGCCGCGCGGCGGCCAGCGCCATCTCGCGCACGAGATAGTGCACGTAGCGGCCGCTGCGGCCGTGGTCGCGCGTGATGATCTTGTTGCAGCCGCAGTAGTAGCAGATGTTCTCGCAGAACGGGATGTGCACGTAGAGCGAGAGCGGCGCCGGCTGCGCGGCGCAGTCGGCCAGCGCCTGCAGGTAGTCGGCCTCGCCGAAGCCGCCGTGGAAGCGGTCCGCGGTGGGGTAGGAGGTGTAGCGCGGCCCGTTGATGTCCATGCGCCCGGCCAGCGCGCGGAAATCCGCCAGCGCGTGGCCGCCGGGCTGCTTGCCGGTGCAGGCCGCGCCGCAGTTGCCGGAGCAGGCGCGCGGCTGGCCGGCGGCGGACAGCGCGATGGATCGGGTGGACGGACTGCTGGCGGGGTGCGGGGCGGGGGCTGGCGCGGACATGGGGCGGCCTTCGTGTCGGATGTCGATCGCCCATCCTAGAGGCGGGCGGCCCGGCGGGCGTTGATCAACATCAAGCGGCGTCGCGCCGCGCCGGGCGGGCGTGGTCGGACACCGCCCGGACGCCACCTTGGCGTCACCCCGGCGGCTTCCCGGCATCTTCCCCGCGTGCGCCGGCGTCACCCCGCATCGCCGGCGCGCTCAGGCGCGCGGCAGCGTGATGCGCACGCGCAGGCCGCCTTCGGGGCGGTTGGCGAGGTTGAGCTCGCCGCCGTGGCGCGCGACGATGTCCGAGGCGATCGACAGACCCATGCCGACGCCGCCGGTGGCGCGGCTGCGCGAGGTCTCCAGCCGGTAGAACGGCTCCAGCACGCGCGCCATGTCTTCGGGCGGAATGCCGGGCCCGCTGTCGCACACGTCGATCACCACGCGCTCCGCGCTGTCGGCCAGCTCGATGCGCGCGCTGCCGCCATAGCGGTGCGCGTTCTCCACCAGGTTGACCACCGCGCGGCGCAGCTCGGCCGGGTAGGCCAGCAGCGGCGCGGCGGCGCCGGCCAGGGTGACGTCCTGGCCGATCTCGGTGGCGTCGTCCACCACGGCCTGCAGCAGCGCGTGCACGTCCACGCGCTGACGCGGCCCGGCGTTGCCGTCGCGCTCGCGCAGGTAGTAGAGCGTGGCGTCGATCAGCCCGTTCATCTCGGCCAGGTCCTGGCGCAGGCGGTAGCGCACGCGGTTGTCGTCCACGCCTTCGATGCGCAGGCTCATGCGCGTGAGCGGCGTGCGCAGGTCGTGCGACACCGCGGCCAGGAAGCGCGACTGCTGCGCGAGCTGCGTGCGGATGCGCCGCTGCATGTGGTTGAAGGCGCGGGCCGCGGCGCGCGCCTCGGCCGGGCCGCTGTCCTCGTCGAGCGGCGCCGCGTGCACGTCCTGCGCCAGCCGGCCGGCGCCGCTGGCCAGGCTCTGCACCGGGCGCGCCAGCAGCCGCGCGCCGGCCCACGAGGCGGCGATGATGGCGGCGAACTGGAACAGCAGGCCCAGGCGCGGCGGGCCCAGGCCGCGCGGCGGATGCAGGTGGTGATGCCTGGGCATGGCGCCGCCCGCGTCCGCCCGGGGCGCGCCGCCAGCGGCGGCGGAGCCGGTGGTGGCGCCAGCAGCGGGGCCGGTATCGGAACCAGCAGCGGGACCGGCGCCGGGGCCGCCGGCGCGGGGCGGGCCCGCGTCGTCGGGCGGCGGTTCGTCGCCGGGCACCAGCGCGATGCCGATCTCGCCCGGACGCGGGAAGATGCTCTCGATCACGGTGACGCCCAGCACGTGCACGGCCAGCATGATGGCCATCATCACCAGGAACAGCCGCACGAACATCGTGTCATGGCGGGCCACCCAGCCCGCGCGCTCAGCCTTCGACGGTGCCGGTGAAGACATAGCCCTCGCCTCGCACGGTGCGGATCAGTGCCGGGTCGCGCGGGTCGTCGCGCAGCTTCTGGCGCAGGCGCGAGACCAGCAGGTCGATGCTGCGGTCGAATACGTCCAGGTCGCGGCCGCGCGCCTGGTTGATCAGCAGCTCGCGGTCCAGCACGCGGTTGGGATGCTCGATGAAGGCCAGCAGCAGGCGGAATTCGGCGTTGGACAGCGGCACCACGGTTTCCTCGCCGTCGACGAGCTGGCGCAGCGTGGTGTTGAGCCGCCAGCTGCCGAAGCGCAGTTCGTGGCCGGCCACCGTCGCCGGGCGCTTCAGGCCCGCGCCTGCGCCGGCGCGCGCGCGGCGCAGCACGGTGTGGATGCGCGCCACCAGCTCGCGCATCTCGAACGGCTTGGTGACGTAGTCGTCGGCGCCCACTTCGAGGCCGACCACGCGGTCGGCCAGCTCGGTGCGCGCGGTCAGCATGATGACCGGCAGGTCGCCGCGCTCGCGGATCTCGCGGCACAGCGCCAGGCCGTTCTCGCCGGGCAGCGAAAGGTCCAGCACCACGAGGTCGTAGTCGCGCGCGGCCAGCGCGGCGCGCATGGCGGCGCCGCCCTCGGCGCCGTCGGCCTCGATGCCGAAGGTGGCGAGATATTCGGCCAGCATGGCGCGGATCTGCGGATCGTCGTCGACGACCAGCAGGTGCAGGGGCGAAGCGGGGGACAGGTCCATCGGGGTATCGGTGTGGCAGGTTGCGGCGGTAGGCGGCATGGCTGGCGGCGCGGCGGCGCCCGGGATCGGCACGCGCGCGGCGCGGCGCGCCAAGGCAGGCTGGCGCATGGCCTGCGCCAGGCGATCACTCTACCAGCATGGCGGCGCACGCTGATGGGCGCGGTGTGGCCTCTTTGTATCAGAATCGACACAAGACCGCGCGTGCCGGCGGCGAGCGGCATGCGCGGCGGCGCACGCAGGCGCCCGGCTTTCCGCTCTTGTCCCGCGCCGGGCAGCGCGCGCATCTCCTAAGATCAACATGTGCACGCCGCACCGCTTTGTTTCGGCCGCCCCCGGGCTATGCTGGAAGCGATCGGCATGCAGCCGGCGCCCCGCGCCCGCCACTGGAGACCACCATGAATCCCATGCAAGCCTCGCCTGAATCGCCTGAATCGCCTGAATCGCCGGGCAGCTCGCCTGCGCGCGTACCCAGTGCTGCGCCGCGCCGCCGGGAGGACCGCCGAGATGCGCGATAGCCCCTTGCCGGACCAGGGCCGGCGCCGCTTCATCGGCGGACTCGGCGGCGTGGGCGGCGCGCTGGGCGCGGGCCTGCTCGGGCTGGCGGGCGAGGCCGGCACCGCGCCGCCGCTGTGCGCATTGACGCCGGAGCGGGCCGAAGGCCCGTTCTATATCGACGAATCCCTGATGCGCAGCGACATCCGCGACCGCCGCCCCGGCCAGCCGCTGCGGCTGCGCGTGATCGTGCTGGATACGGCGCGCAACTGCGCGCGCGTGGCCGGCGCCGTGGCCAGCATCTGGCATTGCGATGCCGGCGGGCACTACAGCGGCTTCGAGCGGGCCGAGCCGCCGCCGGCCGCGGGCGAGGCTTCCGCGCCGGTGGCCGCCGCGCCCGCCGGCGCGCAGCGCTTCCTGCGCGGCGCGCAGGCCACCCGGCGCGACGGCAGCGCGCAGTTCCTGACCATCTACCCGGGCTGGTACGCGCCGCGCGCGGTGCACATCCACCTGAAGATCCATCTCGGCGAGCACGGCGTGCTGACCACCCAGATGTTCTTCGACGACCGGCTCAGCCAGCTCGTGCATACCAGCCATCCCGCCTACCGCGCGCGCGGCCCGTCGCCGGTGACGGTGCGGCAGGACCCGCTCGCCGGCGCGCATCCGGGCTTCGTGATGGTCCACCGCCCCAACGAAAGCGGCTTGCTGGAGGGCGAATTCCTGGTGGGGGTGGCGCGCCCGTGAGCCGCGCGGGCGCATAAAAAAACGCCCCCGGACGCAGGGTGCGGGGGCGTCGAAACAGGGAAGAAGTCGGGCATGTCGCCCGGCCACGCCGACTCCGAAGGGACGGAACGGCGCGGCGCCCGGACCTGTGCAGCAGTCCGGGCACCCGCGATGTTAGGAGGCCGGCGGGCGCCGATCTTGTCCCGCTTGTAGGCCAATGTATCGACTTTGTACGCCGCGCCGCCGGCGCGGGCGTCAGGACGCGGTGGTCTTGCCGGGCGTGCCGAGCAGCGCCTTGAGCCCGGCGAGGCGGTCCTTGGGGCTCATGGCGGGGGTGGCGTCGGCCGGCGCGGGCGCTTCCTCGAGCTTCATCTCGCCGATGAAGCGCGAGGGCTCGCACGAGTAGGTGTCGCGCGCGCGCTTGCGCTTCTTGCACCAGCTGATCTGCAGGCTGCGCTGCGCGCGCGTGATGCCCACGTACATCAAGCGGCGCTCTTCCTCGATCTTCTCGTCGCCGAGGTCTTCGTCCTCGCGGCAATGCGGCAGGATGCCCTCTTCCACGCCGACCAGGAACACGTGCGGGTATTCCAGCCCCTTGGAGGCATGCAGCGTGGACAGGCGCACCGCGTCGGGATCTTCCTCGCGGCCTTCGAGCATGCTCATCAGCGCCACGGTCTGGGTCAGCTCGAGCAGGTTCTTGCCTTCGTCGCCGAAGCCGTCGGCGGTGTCGAAGCCGGTGGCCTCGCCCTCGGCGCCCTCGGGCCGGGTGCCCTTGCGCTTGAGCCAGTCGAGGAACTCCAGCGTGTTGGTCCAGCGCGACTGGGCCTGGCGCTCGTCGAAGGTGTCGTACAGGTAGGCTTCGTAGTGGATGCCTTCCATCAGGTCGTCGAGCACCTGGCTGGCCGGATCGCTGGCCGCGCGGCCGGCCAGGCGCACCATCGACTCGCAGAACACGCGCAGCGGCTCGAGCTGGCGCGGCTGCAGCTTGCCTTCGATGCCGCCCATCATGGCCGCCTCGAACAGCGACACCTTGGCCTGCCCGGCGAAGGTGCCGAGCACTTCCAGCGTGGCGTTGCCGACGCCGCGGCGCGGCGTGGTGATGGCGCGGATGAAGGCGGGATCGTCGTCGGCGTTGGCGATCAGGCGCAGGTAGGCGCAGATGTCCTTGATCTCGGCGCGGTCGAAGAAGCTCTGGCCGCCGGACAGCACGTAGGGAATGCGCTCGCGCCGCAGGATCTGCTCGAACAGGCGCGCCTGGTGGTTGCCACGGTAGAGGATGGCGTAGTCGCGGAACTGCGCGCGCCGCTCGAACTTGTGCGCGGACAGGCGGAACACCACGGACTCGGCCTCGTGCTCCTCGTCGTTCATCGGGTTGACGGCGATCGGGTCGCCCATGCCGTGCTCGCTCCACAGCTTCTTGTCGAACAGCTTGGGATTGTTGGCGATGACCGCGTTGGCCGCTTCCAGGATGCGCACCGTGGAGCGGTAGTTCTGCTCGAGCTTGACCACCTTGAGCCCGGGGAAATCGGTCTGCAGCAGGCGCAGGTTGTCGAGCGTGGCGCCGCGCCAGCCGTAGATGGCCTGGTCGTCGTCGCCGACCGCGGTGAAGGCCGGCGCGCGCAGGTGCGAGCCGCCGGCGAGCTGCTTGAGCAGCGCGTACTGGCAGGCGTTGGTGTCCTGGTATTCGTCCACCAGGAAGTAGCGCAGGCGGTTCTGCCATTTCATGCGCACCGCCTCGTCGCGCGCGAACAGCTCGGCCGGCAGGCGGATCAGGTCGTCGAAGTCCACCGCCTGGTAAGCGTGCAGCGTGGCCACGTAGTTGCGGTAGACCAGCGCGGCCTGATGGTCGTCGGCGCTCTCGGCGGTGGCGATGGCGGTCTCGGGATCGACCATGCCGTTCTTCCACAGCGAGATCGTGCTCTGCACGCTGCGGATCAGCTTCTTGTCGGTGGTGGCGAGCTGCTCCTGCACCAGGCCGAAGCAGTCGTCCGAGTCCATGATGGAAAAGCGCGGCTTGAGTCCCACGTGCTCGGCCTCGGCGCGCAGGATCTGCACGCCGAGCGAGTGGAAGGTGCTCACCGTCATCTGCTTGAGCGGAATGCGGCGGCCCTCGCGCGTGGTCTTGCCTTCCATCAGCTTGGCGATGCGCTCCTGCATCTCCTTGGCGGCCTTGTTGGTGAAGGTCACGGCGGCGATGTGCTTCGGCTCGAAGCCCTTGTCCTCGATCAGGTGCGCGATCTTCTGCGTGATCACCCGCGTCTTGCCGGAGCCGGCGCCGGCCAGCACCAGGCAGGGTCCGTCGAGATAACGGACGGCTTCGGATTGGGCGGGATTGAGTCCGTGGGTCATGCGTCGGGGCGTCGGGGCGTGGTGGCGGAAGCGGATGGCGAAATGGCGGGCGCGGGCCCGGCAAGGACCGGCAAGGACCGGCAAGGACAAGGCGGCCAGGGCTGCCTGTGAAGACCGCGGCACCGGGACGGCGATCCCGCGGGCGGCCGCAGCGGCAGATGTTAACACGGCGGCGGGTCCGCCCCCGCCGGCCCGGCGCCGCGCGTTGACAAGCCACCGGGGCTGCCTGTAGAGTCGCGCCATCCGACCGGGAGAGCGCGCAGAGCCTGCGCCGCCGAAGGGGTATCACCCGAAAACTCTCAGGCACCAAGGACTGGTCGGATCGGCCCGCAACATGCACACGATGCAGGCCGTACTCTGGAGAGCGGCACCCGCCGCCTGCGCGCAGCGCAGGACATGGCGAGCGTGCCCACCGAAGGGGCGCGCAAGGCACTGGTCCGCGGGACCGCCTTGTAATCTCTCAGGTATCGAGGACAGAGGGGTCATCCGCCGCAGCGGATCCGGCAGCGCCATGCGCGCCGGCCATGCGGCGGATGACCCTTTTTTCGTTTCCGAACCGAGATTTCCGCTTCCCCCGAGGACTACATGACGCTCCAGGCCACGCCCCTCAATGCCATCCACCGCGCGCTCGGCGCCCGCATGGTCGACTTCGGCGGCTGGGACATGCCGGTCAACTACGGCTCCCAGATCGAAGAACACAACGCCGTGCGCACCGACGCCGGCATGTTCGACGTGTCCCACATGTGCGTGGTCGACCTGGCCGGCGCCAACGTGCGCGCGTTCCTGCGCGGCCTGCTGGCCAACAATGTCGACAAGCTGCAGACGCCGGGCAAGGCGCTCTACTCGTGCATGCTCGACGAGCGCGGCGGCGTCATCGACGACCTGATCGTCTACTTCTTCGCCGAGGACCGCTTCCGCCTGGTGGTCAACGCCGGCACCGCCAACGGCGACATCGAATGGATCCGCGCGCGCAATGCCGCCACCGGCAGCGGCGTGGCCATCACCCCGCGCCGCGGCGACAACGCGCCGGCCGGCGCCGCGCCGCTGGCCATCGTCGCGGTGCAGGGCCCGAACGCGCGCGCCAAGGTGTGGAGCGCCTTCCCGGCCACCCAGCCGAGCGAAGCGCTCAAGCCGTTCAACGCCATCGTGGTGCAGGACCCCGCGCTGGGCGAGGTCATGGTGGCGCGCACCGGCTATACCGGCGAGGACGGCTTCGAGCTGGTGGTGCCGGCCGAGAACGTCGCCGGCCTGTGGGAAAAACTGAACGCCGCCGGCGTGCGCCCGGCCGGCCTGGGCGCGCGCGACACGCTGCGCCTGGAAGCCGGCATGAACCTGTACGGCCAGGACATGGACATCCACACCTCGCCGCTCGACGCCGGCCTGGCCTGGACCGTGGACCTGCAGAGCGAGCGCGACTTCACCGGCAAGGCGGCGCTCGCCGCCGCCGGCCAGACTCGCCAGTTCACCGGCCTGATCCTGCGCGAGAAGGGCGGCGTGCTGCGCGCGCACCAGAAAGTGATCACCGCGGCCGGCGAGGGCGAGATCACCAGCGGCACCTTCAGCCCCTCGCTGTCCCTGTCCATCGCTTTTGCCCGCCTGCCGCTCGGCGTTGCCGCCGGCGCCGAGGTGCAGGTCGAGATCCGCGACCGCAAACTCGCCGCGACTGTGGTTAAACTGCCGTTTGTGCGCAATGGCAAGGCACTCGTGAGCTGAACGCTCGCACCCGGTCACAGCGCGCCCGCCGGCGGCCACCCCCGCTCCACGCGATCCCCCGCCCGGCTGGCGCTGAACAACAAACCGCATCTGGAGAATTCCATGACTTTCCCCGCCGACCTGAAGTACACCGAGTCCCATGAATGGGTGCGCGTCGAAGCCGACGGCACGCTGACCATCGGCATCACCGACCACGCGCAGGACGCGCTGGGCGACATCGTGTTCCTGGAACTGCCCGAAGTGGGCAAGTCGGTGGGCGCGGGCGACGCGCTGGCCGTGGTGGAATCGGTCAAGGCCGCGTCCGACATCTACGCCCCGGTGGCCGGCGAAGTGATCGCCATCAACGACGCCGCCGTGGCCGCGCCGGAAAGCGTCAATGCCGACGCCTTCGACGCCTGGCTGTTCAAGCTCAAGCCGGCCAACAGCGACGACGTCAACGGCCTGATGTCGGCCGACGCCTACAAGGCCAGCGTCGGCGCCTGACGCCCCGCCACACTCCCGCCGTTCCC
>NZ_AQPL01000010.1:0-12020 GCF_000395345.1 Cupriavidus sp. WS
CCCCGCCGTTCCCGCGCGGCCGCCATGCCGCGGGAACGGCGACTGAATACCGATGCGCGGCGGCCAGGCCGACCACCTGCCGCCGCGCGCCCAACGAGGTTCTTGCCATGAACGCCCCGCTTCCCACCACCGCCGCCCAAGGTGCCCGGCCCACGCTGGCCGAACTGGAGGCGCGCGACGCCTTCGCTTCCCGTCATATCGGCCCCGACGCCGCCGAGCAGCAGCACATGCTCGAGGTGCTCGGCTACGGCAGCCGCGCCGCGCTGATCGACGCCGTCATCCCCGCCGCCATCCGCCGCCGCGACGGCATGCCGCTGGGCGAGTTCACCGAGCCGCTGACCGAGGAAGCCGCGCTGGCGAAACTGCGCGGGCTGGCCGGCAAGAACCAGGTGCTCAGGAGCTTCATCGGCCAGGGCTACTACAACACGCTCACGCCGGGCGTCATCCTGCGCAACATCTTCGAGAACCCGGCCTGGTACACCGCCTACACGCCGTACCAGCCGGAGATCTCGCAGGGCCGCCTGGAAGCCATGCTGAACTTCCAGCAGATGGTGACCGACCTGACCGGCCTGGACATCGCCAACGCCTCCATGCTCGACGAAGGCACCGCCGCGGCCGAGGCCATGACGCTGCTGCAGCGGGTCAACAAGCACGCCAGCAATACCTTCTACGTCGCCGACGACGTGCTGCCGCAGACGCTGGAAGTGGTGCGCACGCGCGCGCTGCCGCTGGGCATCGAGGTCAAGGTCGGGCCCGCGGCCGACGCCGCCGGCGCGCATGCGTTCGGCGTGCTGCTGCAATACCCGGGCGTAAACGGCGACGTGGCCGACTACCGCGCCATCGCCGAGGCCGTGCACGCCGCCGGCGGCCTAGTGGTGGCCGCCGCCGACCTGCTGGCGCTGACCCTGATCGCCGCGCCCGGCGAATGGAGCGCCGACGTGGCCATCGGCAACTCGCAGCGCTTCGGCGTGCCGCTGGGCTTCGGCGGCCCGCACGCCGGCTACATGGCGGTCAAGGATGCGTTCAAGCGCTCGATGCCGGGCCGGCTGGTCGGCGTGACCATCGACGCGCAGGGCAACCAGGCCTACCGCCTGGCCCTGCAGACGCGCGAGCAGCACATCCGCCGCGAGAAGGCCACCTCCAACATCTGCACCGCGCAGGTGCTGCTGGCGGTGATGGCGTCGATGTACGCGGTGTACCACGGCCCGCACGGCCTCAAGCGCATCGCGCAGCGCGTGCACCGCCTGACCGCCACGCTGGCCGCCGGCCTGGAGGCGCTCGGCTACACCCGCGCCAACGCGGCCTTCTTCGACACCCTCACGCTGGTGAGCGGCTTCCACACCGAGGCCATCCACGCGGCCGCCACCGCGCGCGGCATCAACCTGCGCCATGCCGGCGCCAACCGCATCGGCATCTCGCTGGACGAGACCGCCTCGCGCGCGGACGTGGTCGCGCTGTGGGAGATCTTCGCGCAGGGCAAGCCGGTGCCCGTGTTCGACGCGCTCGAAGCCACCGTGCAGGACGCCTTCCCGGCCGCGCTGGCGCGCCAGAGCGCCTACCTGACGCACCCGGTGTTCAACACGCACCACGCCGAGCACGAGATGCTGCGCTACCTGCGCGCGCTGGCCGACAAGGACCTCGCGCTGGACCGCACCATGATCCCGCTCGGCTCGTGCACCATGAAGCTCAACGCCACCAGCGAGATGATCCCGGTGACGTGGCCCGAGTTCAGCAACATCCACCCGTTCGCGCCGCTCGACCAGACCGTGGGCTACCGCGAGATGATCGACCAGCTCGAAGCCATGCTGTGCGCGGCCACCGGCTACGCCGCCGTGAGCCTGCAGCCCAACGCCGGCTCGCAGGGCGAGTACTCGGGCCTGCTCATCATCCACGCCTACCACGCCAGCCGCGGCGAAAGCCACCGCGACATCTGCCTGATCCCGTCGTCCGCGCACGGCACCAACCCGGCCTCGGCGCAGATGGCCGGCATGAAGGTGGTGGTGGTGGCCTGCGACGAGCACGGCAACGTCGACCTCGCCGACCTGGCGAAGAAGGCCGAGCAGCACAGCCAGAACCTCGCCGCCGTGATGATCACCTACCCGTCCACGCACGGCGTGTTCGAGCAGGGCGTGCAGCAGATCTGCGAGATCGTGCACAGGCACGGCGGCCAGGTCTACGTCGACGGCGCCAACATGAACGCGATGGTCGGCACCGCCGCGCCGGGCCAGTTCGGCGGCGACGTCTCGCACCTGAACCTGCACAAGACCTTCTGCATCCCGCACGGCGGCGGCGGACCGGGCGTGGGCCCGGTGGCGGTCGGCGCGCACCTGGCGGACTTCCTGCCCAACCAGGACAGCGTGGGCTACCGCCGCGACGACAACGGCATCGGCGGCGTCGCGGCCGCGCCGTTCGGCTCGGCCAGCATCCTGCCGATCTCGTGGATGTACATCGCCATGATGGGCTCGGCCGGCCTCACCGCCGCCACCGAGAACGCCATCCTGGCCGCCAACTACGTCGCGCGCCGCCTGTCGCCGCACTTCCCGGTGTTGTACACGGGCCAGCACGGCCTGGTCGCGCACGAGTGCATCCTCGACCTGCGCCCGCTGCAGAAGGCCACCGGCATCTCCAACGAGGACGTGGCCAAGCGCCTGATGGACTACGGCTTCCACGCGCCGACCATGAGCTTCCCGGTGCCGGGCACGCTGATGATCGAGCCGACCGAGAGCGAGTCGCTGCACGAGCTGGACCGCTTCATCGACGCCATGATCGCCATCCGCGGCGAGATCGCGCGCGTGGAGGACGGCAGCTTCGACCGCGAGGACAATCCGCTGAAGCACGCGCCGCACACCGCCGCGGTCATCACCGCCGACGCCTGGGAGCACAAGTACACGCGCCAGGAAGCCGCCTACCCGGTGGCCTCGCTGCGCACGCAGAAGTACTGGCCGCCGGTGGGCCGCGCCGACAACGTGTACGGCGACCGCAACCTGTTCTGCTCGTGCGTGCCGATGAGCGAATACGCGCAGCAGGACTGAACGCGGACTGGTCGGACGGCGTCCGGCAGACGCGGACGCCGCCGCCGCGCTATGCTGCGGCAGGCAGGCGCCGGCACGTGCCGGCGCGCCTGAGCGGAGGTCTGGCCGATGTGGAATCTCAGCGCCCCCTGGTGGGAATTCGTCCTGCGCGGACTGATCGTCTACGGCAGCCTGCTGGTGCTGCTGCGGCTCTCGGGCAAGCGCCAGATCGGGCAGCTGACCTCGCTCGACCTAGTGCTGCTGCTGGTGCTGTCCAACGCAGTGCAGAATTCGATGAACGCCGGCGACAACTCCGTCACCGCCGGCCTGATCCTGGCGGTGACGCTGATCGGCGCCAACCTCCTGCTGGCCTGGCTGAGCTGGCGCAGCCGGCGCTTCGAGAACGTGGTGGAGGGGCGCCCGCAGGTGCTGATCCACGAAGGGCAGATCTATCCCGACGTGATGAAGAACGCCCTCATCAGCCGCGACGACCTGCACAAGGCGCTGCGCCATGCCGGCTGCGAGCGCGTGGCGGATGTGCATTTCGCCATTCTCGAGAACGACGGCACCATCAGCGTGATGGTGAGGAAGGACGCGCCCGCCACGCCGCGCGACGCGGCCACCTCGCTGTGGCGCACCCCCATCAACAACGATAGCGACGCGCCGATCTGAAGCCGGCGCCAGCAGTCCCGCCCCCAGGAGCCATGCCGTGGCAGTCAGCGTCTTCGACCTGTTCAAGGTGGGCATCGGCCCGTCCAGTTCGCACACCGTCGGCCCGATGCGCGCGGCGCTGATGTTCGCCCAGGGGCTGGCGCGCGACGGCCTGCTGCCGCGCGTGGCCAGCGTGCGCGTCGAGCTGTACGGCTCGCTCGGCGCCACCGGGCGCGGCCACGGCACCGACCGCGGCGTCATCCTCGGCCTGCTGGGCGAGACGCCCGACGGGGTCGATCCCGACACCATCGAGCAGCGCCTGGCCGCGCTGCGCGCGGCGCGCACGCTGGCGCTGCTGGGCACGCACCCGGTGCCGTTCGTGGAGAAGGAGCACATCGTCTTCTACCGGCGCGAGGCGCTGGCCGAGCATCCCAACGGCATGAAGTTCCATGCCTTCGACGCGGCCGGGCAGCCGCTGCGCGAGGGGCGCTACCTGTCGGTGGGCGGCGGCTTCGTGGTCACGGCCGGCGCCGCCAACACGCACATCCTCGACGCCGACCGGCAGTTGCCGCACCCGTTCCGCAGCGGGCGCGCCATGCTGGAGATGGCCGCCGCCAGCGGCAAGAGCATCGCGCGCCTGATGATGGAGAACGAATGCGCGTGGCGCAGCGAAGCCGAGGTCAACGCCGGGCTGCTGCGCATCTGGGCGGTGATGCAGGCGTGCGTGGCGCGCGGCTGCCGCACCGACGGCGAGCTGCCCGGCCCGTTCAGGGTCAGGCGGCGCGCGCCCGAGCTATTCCGCAACCTGACCGAGCACGCCGAGCGCGCGCTGGCCGATCCGCTCTCGGTGATGGACTGGGTCAACCTGTACGCGATCGCCGTCAACGAGGAAAACGCCGCCGGCGGGCGCGTGGTGACGGCGCCCACCAACGGCGCGGCCGGCATCATCCCGGCGGTGCTGCACTACTACGACCGCTTCGTGCCGGGCGCCAGCCCGCAGGGCGTGATCGATTTCCTGCTGACCGCCGGCGCGATCGGCATGCTGTACAAGCTCAACGCCTCCATTTCCGGCGCCGAGGTCGGCTGCCAGGGCGAGGTCGGCGTGGCCTGCTCGATGGCCGCCGGGGCGCTGGCCGCGGTGATGGGCGGCACGCCCGGGCAGGTGGAGAACGCCGCCGAGATCGGCATGGAGCACAACCTCGGGCTGACCTGCGACCCGGTCGGCGGGCTGGTGCAGATCCCGTGCATCGAGCGCAACGCGATGGCCTCGGTCAAGGCCGTCAACGCCGCGCGCATGGCGCTGCGCGGCGACGGCGAGCACTACGTGTCGCTCGACTCGGTCATCAAGACCATGCGCGAGACCGGCGCCGACATGAAGACCAAGTACAAGGAAACGGCGCGCGGCGGGCTGGCGGTGAACATCGTGGAGTGCTGAGGCGCGCGCGTCGCCCGTGGCAAGCCGAACCGGCGCTTTCTGCTACGCTAGCCCGGCTACGCCATCACGACGCGCCACGCGCGCCACAACGGAGACCCGGCATGATCAAGATCAGCATCCTCTATCCGTACCGCAAGGACGGCAGGTTCGATTTCGACTACTACCGCGCGCGCCACATGCCGCGCGTGGCCGAGCTGTACGGCGCCCAGCCCGGCTACCGCGGCGTGGCGGTGGAGCGCGGCCTGGGTGGCGGCGCGCCGGGCTCCGACCCGGCCTACACGGCGATGTGCCACATCCTGTTCGATTCGCTGCCCGAGTTCGCGGCGGCCTCCAGGGCGGCGGGCAAGGAACTGCAGCAGGACATCCCCAACTACACCGACGCGGTGCCGGTGGTGCAGGTCAGCGAAGTGGTGGAGATCGGCTGACGACCGGCAAGAATGGCGCCGCGCGCGCGTGCCGCGGCGCTATCATGCGAGCAAACCACCGACCGGGCGGGCCGCCATGCAGACTTTCCACCAGTTGTTCGACGAGACCTCGTCGACCTACACCTACCTGCTGATCGACGCCGCCACGCGCGAGGCGCTGCTGATCGACCCGGTCGACCGCCAGCTCGCGCGCGACCTGGCCTGCCTGCAGGCCAGCGGCGCCAGGCTGGAATGGGTGGTGGAAACCCATGCGCATGCCGACCACATCACCTCGGCCGGCCACCTCGCGCAGCAGACCGGCGCGCGCACCGCGGCGCCCTCGGGCTGCGACATCCGCCCCGCGCAGATGCAGCTGATCGATGGCGACACGCTGCGGTTCGGCACCCAGGTGCTGCGCGCGATCCACACGCCCGGCCACACCGCCGGCAGCATGAGCTACCTGTGGGAAGAACCCACGCCGGCGGGCACCGTGCGCCGCGTCTTCACCGGCGACGCGCTGCTGATCGACGGCTGCGGCCGCACCGACTTCCAGTCCGGCGACGCCGGCACGCTGTACGACAGCCTTACGCGCAAGCTCTTCACGCTGCCGGACGACACCCTGGTCTATCCCGCCCACGACTACAAGGGCCGCACCGAATCCACCATCGGCCACGAGCGCGCGCACAACAGCCGCGTGGCCGGCCGCACGCGCGCCCAGTTCATCGAGATCATGGGCCAGCTCATGCTGCCCAGGCCCAGGCTGATGGACGTGGCCGTGCCCGCCAACCAGCGGCTCGGGCTGCGCGACGGCGAGCAGGTGCCGCACGGGGCCTAGCGGCGGACGGCGCGAGCCAGGCCCGGGAGGCGGAAGGAGGAAGGCAGAAAGCGCGGCGGTTCAGCCCGCCCAGCTGTCGCAGGTCTGGCGCACGGTCTCGCGCAGGCTGCGCGTGTCGGCGTCGATCTGGCGCACGCGCTCGGCGTCGCCGTCGCGGCTGCGCGCCAGCGCGCGGATATTGGCCAGCGCGTCGAGCGAGCCGAGCGCCTCGGCGTGCGGCACCAGCGCGTCGCAGATCGACACGATGTGATCGGCGATGGGCATGCGCGTGAGCTCGTTGGGATGCACGTACTCGCCTTCGAGGCCGAAGCGGCACGCCTGGAAGCGGTTGAAGGTGTAGACCAGGTAATCGTCTTCCTGCGGCATGAACGGGCGCGACAGCAGCAGGTAGCGCGCCAGCGCCTGGATGTAGGCGGCCACGTCGCAGGCGCGCTGCACGGTCAGCGGCGTGTCCATCACGCGGACCTCGATGGTGCCGAATTCCGGCTTGGGGCGGATGTCCCAGTAGAAGTCCTTCATGCTTTCGATCACGCCGGTCTTGCGCATCTTCTCGAAGTAGGCGGTGAACGCATCCCAGGTCAGCAGGTGCGGCGCGCGCCCGCTCATGGGGAAGGCCGCGACCGAGTTCAGCCGCGCCGAGGCGAAGCCGGTGTCCACGCCCTGCACGAATGGCGACGACGCGGCCAGCGCGATGAAGTGCGGCACGTAGCGGCCGATGGCGTGCAGCAGGAACAGCGACTCGTCGGCGCTCGGGCAGCCGATGTGCACGTGCTGGCCGAATACGGTGAACTGCTTGGCGAGGTAGCCGTACAGCTCGGAGATGTACTGGTAGCGCGGCGAGTCGGAGATGGTGCGGTCGGCCCACTGTTGGAACGGGTGCGTGCCGCCGCCGCAGATGCCGAGGTTGAGCGAGCGCGAGGCGTCCACCATCAGGTCGCGCATGGTGCCGAGCTCGTCCAGCGCCTGGGCGTAGCTGTGGCAGATGCCGGTGCTGATCTCGATCATCGACGGGCTGATCTCGGGCTTGATGTCGCCGGCGTGCTGGGCGCCCTTGAGCGCGCGCAGCAGGTCCGGCGCGAACGGCGCCAGGTCATAGTCGTGGCGGTTGACCAGTTGCAGCTCCAGCTCCACGCCGAAGGTCAGCGCCTCGGAGTGCTTGAACGGTTCGAGTGACATCAGCGCCCTCCTCCATTGCCTCTGACCTCGCCCGCATAGCGAAGTGCCCAGGCGGCCACGGCGGGCCCCAGCAACTGCTCGATCGCCAGCGTGCACAGGATGATGGCGGCCAGCGGCTCGCCGGTGGCGGGATAGAGCCGCGCCACGTCGCTCATCAGCAGGTAGGCCAGGCCCGACATCGGCGCCAGCGCCAGGCCCAGCGCCACGCACTGGCGCAGGCTCAGGCCCGAGAACGACCCCAGCGAGGCCACGCCGGCCAGCTTGGCGAGGTGGCGCAGCAGCACCAGCGCCACCGCGGCGGCGCCGCCGATGGCCCAGTCGTGCGCGGTCAGCGGCAGGCCCAGCGACACCACCATGACGATGATGAGCAGGCTGCCGGCGCTGCCGAAGTGCGCCGGCCACACGCGCGGCTGGCTGTCCTGGTGCTTGAACACCACGCCGGCCAGCATCAGCGTGAGCGGCATCGACAGCTTGAGCACGCGCGTGAGCGCCAGCGTGAACAGCACCAGCCCCACCAGCACCAGGAAGCTGTAGTGGTCGTCCGAGGCCATGCGCGCGTAGATGGCGTGGCCGAGCTTGCCCACCGCCCAGGCCAGCAGGCACGAACCCACCAGCAGGTAGAGCGGATGCAGCAGCGCGGCCCCCAGGTTGCCGTACTCCGAATGCAGCCAGCCGGTGGCGACCTGCACGATGGCCGCGGCATAGATGCTGTTGAGCGCGGCCATCGCCAGCAGCCGCTCGGTCACTTGTCCGTCGGCGCGCAGTTCGTTCTTCAGCTGCAGCACGATGGTCGGCGAGGTGCTGACCGCGATGCCGCCGGCCAGGATGGCCACCGCCGGCGTCACGCCCATCCATTGCAGCACGGCCGCCACCAGCCCCCAGGTCAGCAGGCTCTCGAAGGCGCTGGTAAACAGCAGCCAGCGGTTGGCGCGCAGCCACGTCAGCGACAGGCGGTGGCCCAGCTCGAACAGCGCCAGCGCGAGCGCCATGTCGATCAGGATGCGCGTCTGGGCGATCATGTCGTCGGTGACGATGCCGCGCCCGAGCATGCCCGCGAGCAGCCCGGTGGCGGCATAACCGACGATGCGCGGCAGCCGCAGGTAGCCGCGGCACACCTCGCCCGCCAGGCCCGCCCCGACCAGCGCCAGCCCGACCCAGAACAGTCCGCCCGGTGCCAGCGGCAGGCTTGGAAACAATTGGCTCAGTCCATTCATGGGTGACATGGTAACGGAGCGCCATGACATTCCGTGTCAGAGTTTGTCCGACAGGGCACGTAAGTTGCAGGGAACGTGATGCGTTCATGCATAAAAAAACGCCATCTGGCGGGATGGCGTTTTTTGGAGCGTCCTGCGGGCAGCCCGCTACACCCCCCAGAACTTCCACGCCGGCCGCGTGGCGCGCAGGCCGGTTTCCATGCGCGCGTACTGCGCGCGCGTGCGGCCCTGCGCCGCGCCGGCCGCGCGGGCCTTGTCGAAATAGGCCAGCGCGGTCTCGCGCTGCGCCAGCCCGAGCGCGGCCTCGACCGCGCCGAGCCAGGCCTCGCCGTCCCAGCGGTCGCGCGCGGCGAAGGCCGCCTCGAAGTCCGCCAGCGCCTCGGCGTGCAGCTTGTCGCCGTTGCGGATCAGCGCGCGCTGCACGCGCGGCAGGGCCTGGTCCCACGGATCGCCCTCGGTCAGCACGATGGCCTGCTCGAACAGCGGCAGCGCGCGCTCGGGCGTGCCGAGGTCGCGCCACACCAGGCCGAACGCGTTGTACAGCCAGGCGTCCTCGATCAGCAGCGCGCGCCGCTGCAGGGCTTCGATCTCGGCCAGCGCGTCGGTGCGGTCGTGCTGGTCCATGCTGGCGGTGCCGTTGCGCAGCAGGCCGGCGAAATGCGCGCGCGCGTGGGCCAGCGCGTGGGCGGCCTGGCTGCGCTCTTCCACCGGCAGCGCGTCGGCGCGGGCGTCCATGTGGGCCAGCGCGTCGCGCGCCGCCGACGTCACCTCGAAGCCACCGATGCCCTTCCAGGCATCCATCAGGCGGCTGAACACCCAGCCCACGTTGGCCGGGTCGCGCTCGAGCGGGTAGCGGTTGAGCACGTCGCCGGCCACTTCCACCGCCTTGGCGTGCTGGCCGCCGGCCACCAGGCCATCGAGCAGGTCGATCCAGTGCTCGATGAACTCGCTCGCCGCGATGCCTTTCTCGTGCAGCGCGATGCGCTCGGCGCGCTGGTCGGCGCCGTCGAGCCGCTGCGCGAGGTTGTGGCACAGCATCGAGTACAGGTGCGGGTCGGCGTCGTCGTAGCCGCCCTCGCCGCTGGCGAAATACCGCTCGAAGCGCGCCAGGCCGAGCCGGTAGGCATTGACCACGTGCGGCGCCAGCGCCGCCTCGGCGGCCGGCACGGCGTCGATGAACTCGGCCAGCGCCACGCCGGCGTGGTAATAGCCGGCCGCGTCGGTGGCGTTCTGCGCGAAGGCGAAGCGCGTCCACGGCTGGTCCTCGCCGGCCTGGTGGCGCCATTCCAGCTCGCGCACCTGGGCCTTGGGGTCGGGCGCCTGGCGCTGGTAGGTGGCGAGGTCATCCCATGCGCCGTCGAGCTCGCCGGCGCGGTAGCGCAGCGGCGCGCGGATGCGGCGCGCGTGCGGGTGGTCCGGGCGGGCGGCCAGCACGATGCCGGCCTGCTCGGCGGCGAACGCGTCGCCGGCGGCTTCGTCGAGCTCGAGCAGGTCGGGGTTGTCCAGCCCGATGCGCGCCAGGCACAGGCGCAGCATCGGCTCGGCCCGCTCGCCGGCGGCGTTCACGTGCGCCGCGGCCTGCGCCAGGATTTCCTCGGCGCCGAGGTCCGGCGCGCGGTACAGCAGGTCGTACCAGTAGGCGCCGGCGCCGGCGAAGTCGCCGAGCCGGTAATGCGCCAGCCCCGCATGCAGCCGCGCGCTCCACTCGCCGGAGGACAGGCCGTTGCGCAGCGCGGCTTCGTCCAGCCACGGCTGCGCTTCCTGGAAGCGCTCCATGCTCATCAGCAGCATGCCGTAGCGGTGCGCGATCATGCCGCGCGAGGACCAGCGGTGCGCGGGATGCAGGTCCAGCCCGGGCAGCCTGGCCAGCGCCGCGTCGAGCACGGCGAAGGCCTGCGGGGCGTCGCCGCGGTCGAAGTGCAAGCGCGCCCGCAGGCAGTCGAAATCCACCACCTGCGGCTGCGCCTGCGAGAGCTGGTCGAGAATGACCAGCGCCTCGTCGTAGCGCTCGGCATTGGCTAGCTCGATGGCGTGGTCGTAACTGACTTCCTGCACGGACACGGACAGCTCCTTCTGGGGTGGCATGGGCGAGTGCGGGATTATGCGCCATGCGCGGGTTTCCCGGTCCGCAGTGGAAGGGGGCCTTCCCGGCCTGTTTTCGCGGCGGCCAGGCCGGCGCGGGAAGCCCGGCGCGGCCGCCTGCCCCATTCAGGTGCGCCGGGCCGGCTTGGCCGACTTGATGGGCCGGCCGGCGCCGCGCAGGTCCGACCACTCGAACAGGCCGGCCAGCAGCAGGTAGACGCAGGCCACCGCCTCGGCGCGGAACAGCGGCGTGGTTTCCGCGTGCACCGGCAGCGCGCCGGCCACGCTGCACAGGACCAGCAGCAGCGCCAGCCACCAGCCCTTGAGGCGGCCGTCGAGAATGGGATCGGCGCCGAACACGGCGGCGTTGAACCACAGCCAGGCGACCGCCGCCAGCCACGGCTCGGCCGACAGGTCCCACCGCATCTGCGCGGCCAGCAGCGCGGCGCCCGCGGCCAGCGCCCCGCACTGGCCCTGCAGCAGGCGCGCGCGGTGGCGCTGGCGCAGCCACGCGCGCGTGGGCAGCACCAGCGACAGGTTGGCGCAGGCCAGCAGCAGGCCGAGCGGGAACGCCAGCGCGTGCGCGAACGGCGCGAACAGCGGCACCGACAGCACCACGTACATGCCGCCGATGGTCAGCGCGCCGCCCACGCCGATGCGCTGCAGCGCCGGCAGGTAGAGCAGCGCGAAGGCCAGCAGCAGCGCATACAGCTCGGCGCCGACGAACCAGCCGTAGAGCCGCGGCAGCGTGCCCGCGAACATGGCGAACGCGCCGATCACGGCATGGAGGCCGAACCAGCTCCACTGCACGCCGGGCCGCGCGCGCCAGCGCGCCAGCCGCTGCGTGACGGCCTGCTGCCAGCACCGCACGTACCAGATCCACAGCAGCATCGGCGCCGCCAGCACGGCGCCGCAGGTGCCCAGCGCCAGCCACGGCGACACCGCGCCGCGCCCGGCGCGCTCCTCGTGCATGACCAGGATCATCAGCGCCACGCTGGCCGCGATGGCGCCGATCCACAGCGCGTGGAACAGCTGGCCCCACGACAGCAGCGGGCGCGACACCGCCGCCTCCCACGCCGCCAGCACCGCGCCGTCGAAATGGAAATGGCGCGTCTCGGGCGTCTTCCAGCGCAACTGCTCCAGCAGCGCGCGCATGTCCCTGACGAAGGCGCCGCTCATCAGCATGCGCCAGCCGGCGCGGGCCGGCGGCGG
>NZ_AQPL01000011.1:0-50501 GCF_000395345.1 Cupriavidus sp. WS
GGGCCGGCGGCGGCGCCAGCAGCGCCCGCGCCGCCGCCGAGCCCCTGGCGTAGGTGCGGAAGAAGCTGAACTGCCGGTCGGCCAGCGCGCGGGCGATGACGTGCCGGGTCAGCGCGCCGTCGCGCCGCGCCAGATGGGCCGACTCCGCTTCCCAACCGAAACCCTCGAACAGCGCCGCGCGCGCCGCCGGGCTGGCGTCGTCGCGCGCGCAGTAGCGCAGCGCCAGCCACTCGAAGCGGTCGCGCGCCTCGATGCTGACGAAGGCGTCGTCCCGCAGGCAGCGTTGCAGCGCCTCGGCCACCGGCAGCGACTGCGCGGCCAGCTCGCCGCGGTCGGGGCCGGCGTGGCTGCCGGCGGGCGCGTCCGGCGGCGGCGGGAAGCTGGCGGCCAGGCGCGCCCACATCGCCTGCGCGAGTTCGGCGGGATCGGGCAGCGCGGACGGCGGCGCCGGCAGCGGCGGCAAAGCGATGGCCGGCAGGCTGCCGCGCACCGGCGAGGCGGCCTTGACCAGCGGTGACGGTGGCGATGATGGCGACGGCGGCGCGGCCCCGGCCTGCGGCGGGCGCGACTCCGGCGTGCCGTCCAGCGCCGGACCGGCGGTATCGGGCGTGCCGGCGGCGTCCGCGGCTGCTTCGTCCTGCGCGTGATGGCGCGCCCATTCCAGCGCGAACTCGTAGGCGGCGCGCAGCGCCTGGAAGGCCTCGGCGTCGTCGTCGGGGCGCGTGACCTTGAGGCGGGCGGCGTAGGCGGAGCGGATGCGGCGCGCATCGGTGGTCGGCGCCAGTTGCAGGACTTGCCAGTGCATGGAGCGGAGAGCGGAGAAGGTACGCGGGTAAGCGAATGTGCGGGCGAATGTGCGGGCCGGTCAGTCCCAGAGCTGGGTGTCGAGCGAGTCGAGCAGGCGCCGGATGGGCGCGCGCAGCGCGCGGATGCGCTCGCCGTCCTGCGCTTCCAGCGCGGCCTGGAACTGCGCCAGCGCGCCGCTGATCTGCTCGCGTTCGTGGCCCAGGCACTGCTGGTAGAGGCGGTCGGCGCGCGCCACCAGCTGCGCGTTCTCGGCCTGGTCGCGCGGGTGGATCTTGATCTCGGCGAGCGCGGCCAGGCGCCCGGCCACTTCCTCGTCGCTCAGCACGCCGGGGTTTTCCTGGATCACGATGCGGTGCGCGGTGTTGGTGGCCACCACGGTGGCCTGCACTTCGAGGATGCCGTTGACGTCGTAGGTGAAGCGCACGTCCACGCCGGACTCGGCCGCGCTCAGGCGCGGCAGCGGCACGGCGATCTCGCCGAGGAAGACGTTCTCGGCCACCATCCGCCCCTCGCCCTGGAACACGCGCAGGGCCAGCACTTCCTGCTTGTCGGCGAGCGGGTGGATGCGCTCGACGCGGCTCACCGGCACCACCGAGTTGCGGTCGATCACGGGCTGGTAATGGCCGTGCGTGAACCCCTCCGGGCCGACCCGCCGGCTGGTCTCGATGCCCAGCGAGTACGGCGCGACGTCGGTCATGACGACTTCGTCGAGCGCCGCGTCGCGCGCCTTCAGGCCGGCCTGCACGGCCGCGCCGAGCGCCACCACTTCGTCGGGATGCAGCTCGGTGACGGGAAAGCGGCCGAACATGCGGCTCACCAGCCGGCGCACCAGCGGCATGCGGGTGGCGCCGCCGGCCAGCACCACGCTGTCGAGCTCGGCCGGGCGGATGCGCGCGTCGCGCATGGCCTGCTCGATGGGCTTGCGCAGGCGCTCGAGCAGCGGCGCGCTGAGCTCGGCGAAGCCTTCCTGGGTCACGGCGGCGGCGAACGCGCGCTCGTCCCATTCCACCGACATGGCCACGCTGGCGGCCTCGCCGAGCGCCCGCTTGGCGCTTTCGGCGGCGTTGCGCACGCGCTCGCGCAGTGCCGCGGGCCAGCGCTCGGGCTGCTCGTCGCCGGCGAAGGCGCCGCGCGCCGCGAGGTGGGCGTCGAGGCCGCTGTCGCGGCTGAACGCGCGCATCAGCGCGCCGACGAAGTCCTCGCCGCCGAGGAAGTTGTCGCCGGCCGAGGCGCGCACCTCCATCACGTTGTCGAACAGTTCCAGCACCGAGACATCGAAGGTGCCGCCGCCCAGGTCGAACACCAGGAAGCGGCTTTCCTGCTTCTGCTGCAGGCCGTAGGCCAGCGCCGCGGCGGTCGGCTCGTTGAGCAGGCGCTCCACGCGCAGGCCGGCCAGCTCGCCGGCCACGCGCGTGGCGCGGCGCTGGGCGTCGCTGAAATAGGCCGGCACGGTGATCACCGCCTCGTCCACCGGCGTGCCGAGCCAGGCCTCGGCGTCGGCCTTGAGCGCGCGCAGCAGGAACGACGACAGTTCCTCCGGCCGGTAGCGCCGCTCGCCCAGCGCGGTGGCGCGCGCGGTACCCATGTGGCGCTTGAACAGCGCGGCGCTGTGCGCGGGATGGGTCAGCAGGCGGTCGCGCGCGGGCTCGCCGACCACGATGGCGCCGTCCTCGAGCACGCTCACGCAGGACGGCGTGAGGCGCTTGCCGAGCGAATTGGGAATGATCTGCGCGTGTCCGTCGCGCCAGACCGCGGCCAGGCTGTTGGTGGTGCCGAGGTCGATGCCGATGATGGTGTGCTTGGGTTCCATGTTCCGGTCTTGCTGGTGGCGGCGCTCCTGTGCGCAGCAAACGCAACATTAAGCGGCAATCCGGCAGGATGGAAATGGTGGCGGCACGCCATGTTGTGCCTGCGAGACATTGTGGCGGGCGCGCAAGAGCCGGGCGCGCAAGAAAAAGCGCCACCCGAAGGTGGCGCCTTGCGTGCCGGGCGGGGCAGGCTGGCTTACTTGCCGCCGACCGTCTCCAGCACGGTCCACTTGCCGCCGACCACCTTGTAGACGGTGATGCCGCCGTCCTTGAGGTCGCCGCGCGCGTCGTAGGCCAGGGTCTTGGTGGTGACGCCCTGCATGCTGGTGGCGGCCAGCACCGGCAGGTAGCGCGCCGGGTCGGCCGAGCCGGCCTTGATCATGGCGGTCATCATCGCGGTGGCGCCGTCGTAGGCGTAGGGCGAGTAGGTCTGCACCTTGCCGCCGAAGCGCTTCTCGTACTTCTGCTCGTAGGCGGTGCCGCCGGGCATCTGCTCCAGCGGCAGGCCGGCCAGCGACACCACGGTGCCTTCGGCAGCCGGGCCGGCCAGCTTGAGGAAGTTGTCGGTCTTCGACATTTCGCCCGACACCAGCGGCGACTTCATGCCGAGTTCCTTGACCTGCTTGGCCATCGGCGCGGACTGGGTCTCGGCGCCGCCGTAGAAGATCACGTCCGGGCTGCTGCGCTTGATGTTGGTCAGCACGGCCTTGAAGTCCACCGCCTTGTCGTTGGTGTACTCGCGGCGCACGATCTTGCCGCCGGCGGCGCGCGCGGCCTTCTCGAACTCGTCGGCCAGGCCCTGGCCGTAGGCGGTGCGGTCGTCGACGATGGCGATGTTCTTGGCGCCGAGCTTCTTCACCACGAAGGCGCCGATCACCGAACCCTGCTGGGTGTCGGAGGTCATCATGCGGAAGGTGGTCTTGAAGCCCTGGCGGGTGTATTCGGGCGCCGTCGCCATCGCGATCTGCGGGATGCCGGCGCGGTTGTAGACCGTCGACGCCGGGATGCTGGTGCCGGAGTTGAAGTGGCCGAGCATGCCCTGGATGCCGCCGTCGACCAGCTTCTGCGCCACCACCGAGCCGGTCTTGGGATCGGCCTGGTCGTCCTCGGAAAGCAGTACGAACTTGACCTCCTTGCCGCCGATCTTCGGCTTGGTGGCGTTCATTTCCTCGATCGCGAGGACCACGCCGTTCTGCATGTCCTTGCCGTATTGCGCCTGCCCGCCGGTCATCGGCGCGGCGAAGCCGAGCTTGATTTCCTGGGCCTGGGCGAAGGCGGCCGAGCTGGCGCAGACGCCGGCGATGGACAGGGCAACGGTCAGGGCCGTCTTGTGGAAAGTCGAGTTCATCAGTTCTCCTTGGTGGCTTCAGCCTTTTGCAGCGTTTCTGGATGCGTCCGGGTGCGGCGCGAAACGCTCCCCTATTGTCATACGCGAGACCTGCGGGATCACCGCTGCCTCGCGTCCCTTCGAACGACGTCCGGCCGGTCAGCCGATCGTCATCAAACTGGCATTGCCGCCCGCCGCCGCCGTATTGACGGACAGCGAACGCTCGATCAGCAAACGCTCGATGGCCACATTCGGCTCACCGTGCGCCAGGCCCTGGACCGAGACGATCGGGCCGGGGCGCGAGGCCAGCTGCTCGCTGACCGCGCGCAGCTGGTCGGAATCGCCGTGGTGCAGCACGGCATCGAACGCGGCGTCGCCGGCGGCCCAGTCGGGCACCAGGCGGACGCGCGATTGTACTGCCTTCGGCAGCCGCGCCGACAGCGCGCGCGCGTGCGGCTCGTCCGGCCACACCGCCTGGCTGCCGGCGGCCAGCACGGCCGCCAGCTGCACCGCCAGGTCGGCCTCGTGCCGGGCCAGGCACAGCACCGCGGCGCGCGGCAGCAGCGTGTAGGTGTTGCGCTCGCCGGTGGGGCCCGGCAGCGTCACCGACAGGCCCGCCGGCGACGCCGCGGCGAAGCGCTCGCACACGGCGGCCAGGCCGGGCAGCGCGGCGCTTTCGCGCCCGGCCCATTCGCCCAGCGCCGCCAGCGCGTCGCTCACCGCGGCGCGCGTCGGGCCGGCCTCGCCCGTGCCGCCCGCCACGTCGGCGGCGCGCACCACGCGCGTGACCGCGTCCTGCGGGCAGACCGACAGCAGGCGGTGCAGGTAGAGCGGGCCGCCGGCCTTGGGGCCGGTGCCGGACAGGCCCTCGCCGCCGAACGGCTGCACGCCGACCACCGCGCCGACGATGTTGCGGTTGACGTACAGGTTGCCCACGTGGGCGCGCTCGACGATGGCGGCGATGGTCTCGTCGATGCGCGTGTGGATGCCCATCGTGAGGCCGTAGCCGGTGGCGTTGATCTGGTCCAGCAGCGCGCCCAGGGCGGTGCGCTGGTAGCGCACCACGTGCAGCACCGGGCCGAACACCTCGCGCTGCAGCTCCTCGATGCTGTCGAGCTCGATCAGCGTGGGCGGCACGAAGGTGCCGTGGCGCGTGGCGGCGTCCCCGGCCTCGCCGCGCGCGGCCTGGTGGATGCGGCGGCCCTTGGCGCGCATGGCTTCGATGTGGCGCACGATGTTGCCGCGCGCTTCCTCGTCGATGACCGGGCCGACATCGGTGGACAGGCGGTCCGGGTTGCCCATGCCGAGCTCGTTCATGGCGCCCTTGAGCATGGCCAGCACGCGGTCGGCCACGTCTTCCTGCAGGCACAGCACGCGCAGCGCGGAGCAGCGCTGGCCGGCCGAGTCGAAGGCCGAGCCGACCACGTCGCCGACCACCTGCTCGGCCAGCGCCGAGGAGTCGACAATCATGGCGTTCTGGCCGCCGGTCTCGGCGATCAGCGGCACCAGCCGGCCGGCGGCGTCGAGGCGCCCGGCCACGCTGCGTTGCAGCAGGCGCGCCACCTCGGTGGAGCCGGTGAACATCACGCCCTTGACGCGGGCGTCGCCGACCAGCGCCGCGCCCACGGTCTCGCCGCGGCCCGGCAGCAGTTGCAGCGCGCCGGCCGGCACGCCGGCCTCGCGCAGCAGGCGCACGGCCTGCGCGGCGATCAGCGGGGTCTGCTCGGCGGGCTTGGCCAGCACGGTGTTGCCGGCGGCCAGCGCGGCCGCGACCTGGCCGGTGAAGATGGCCAGCGGGAAATTCCACGGGCTGATGCAGACCACCGGCCCGAGCGGGCGGTGGGTGTCGCCGGAGAAGGTCGCGCGCACCTGGGCGGCGTAGTAGCGCAGGAAGTCCACCGCCTCGCGCACCTCGGCGATGGCGTTGGCGAAGGTCTTGCCGGCTTCGCGCACGATGATGCCCATCAGCGACTGCATCTGCGCTTCCATCAGCTCGGCGGCGCGCTCGAGCGCGGCGGCGCGCACGTCGGCCGGCGTGGCCTGCCAGATCGGCGCGGCGTTGACGGCGGCCTGCAGCGCGGCTTCCACCTCGGCCATGCCGGCCTCGGTGACATAGCCGACGATGTCGCGCAGGTCGGCCGGGTTGCGCACCGGCGCGGGCGGGTTGGCCGGCGCGCCCGGCGCCACCTCGGCGCCGAGCAGCGGCACGGCGGCGACGCTCTCGCTGGTGCCGGCCAGCAGCGCCGACGACAGCGAGGCCAGGCGATGCTCGTTGGACAGGTCGATGCCGGCGGAATTGGCGCGCGACTCGCCGTACAGCGTGCGCGGCTGCGGGATGCGCGGGTGCGGCAGGCCGAGCGCGCCTTCCTCGGCGTTCATGCGCTCGACCACGGCGACCGGGTCGGCCACCAGTTCGTCGAGCGAGATGGTGTCGTCGGCGATGCGGTTGACGAACGAGGTGTTGGCGCCGTTTTCCAGCAGGCGGCGCACCAGGTAGGCCAGCAGCGTCTCGTGCGTGCCGACCGGCGCGTAGATGCGGCACGGGCGGTTGTACTTGCCGTCGGCCAGCGGCCCGACCACCTGGTCGTAGAGCGGCTCGCCCATGCCGTGCAGGCACTGGAACTCGTACTGGCCGGGATAGTAGTTGTGGCCGGCGATCTGGTAGATGGCCGCCAGCGTGTGCGCGTTGTGGGTGGCGAACTGCGGGTAGATCGCGTCCGGCACCGACAGCAGCTTGCGCGCGCAGGCCACGTAGGACACGTCGGTGTAGACCTTGCGCGTGTAGACCGGGTAGCCCTCCAGGCCATCGACCTGGGCGCGCTTGATCTCGCTGTCCCAGTAGGCGCCCTTGACCAGGCGGATCATCAGGCGGTGGCGGCTGCGGCGGGCCAGGTCGATCAGGTAGTCGATCACGAACGGGCAGCGCTTCTGGTAGCCCTGCACCACGAAGCCGACGCCGTTCCAGCCGGCCAGCTCGGGCTCGAAGCACAGGCGCTCGAGCAGGTCCAGCGAGATCTCGAGGCGGTCGGCTTCCTCGGCGTCGATGTTGATGCCGATGTCGTAGCGGCGCGCCAGCAGCGTGAGCGACTTGAGGCGGCCGTACAGCTCGCCGACCACGCGCTCGTGCTGGGCGCGGCTGTAGCGCGGGTGCAGCGCCGAGAGCTTGATCGAGATGCCGGGGCCTTCGTAGATGCCGCGCCCGCGCGAGGCCTGGCCGATGGCGTGGATGGCCTGCTCGTAGGAGGCCAGGTAACGCACGGCGTCTTCCTCGGTCATGGCGGCTTCGCCGAGCATGTCGTAGGAGTAGCGGAAGCCTTCGGCCTCGTACTTGCGCGCGTTGGCGAGCGCCTCGGAAATGGTCTCGCCGGTGACGAACTGCTCGCCCATCAGGCGCATGGCCATGTCCACGCCCTTGCGGATGAGCGGCTCGCCGCCCTTGCCGATGATGCGGGTCAGGGCCTTGGAGAGGCCGGCCTCGGTGTGGGTGGCGACCAGCCGGCCGGTCAGCAGCAGGCCCCAGGTGGCGGCGTTGACGAACAGCGACGGGCTCTGGCCCAGGTGCGACTGCCAGTTGGCGCCGCTGATCTTGTCGCGGATCAGCGCGTCGCGCGTGGCCTTGTCGGGGATGCGCAGCAGCGCCTCGGCCAGGCACATCAGCGCCACGCCTTCCTGCGACGACAGCGAGAACTCCTGGATCAGGCCCTGCACCAGCCCTTCGCGGCCGGTGCCGACCTTGCGCTCGCGCAGCCGGGTGGCCAGCGTGCGGGCCATGTCCAGCGCGGCCCCGGCCTGCGCCTGCGGCAGCCGGGCCTGCTCCAGCAGCACCGGCACGCACTCGGTCTCGGGGCGGCGGTAGGCGGCGGTGATGGCCGCGCGCAGCACGGACTGCGGCTGCACGCTCTGGGCGAACTCGAGGAAGGGCTGCGGCGCGCCTTCGGTGGCGGCGGCGTCGAAGCCGTCCGCGCCGTCGGCCGCGCCCTCGGCGGGGCTGCCGGCGGCGCCGGCTTCGGCGGGCTGCTGGCCACGCTCGACCTGCTCCAGGTAGGTGAAGATGGCTTGCTTGATGAGCCAGTGCGGCGTGCGGTCGATCGACTGGGCGACGCGCTTGAGGCGCTCGCGGGCGGCGTCGTCGAGCTTGACGCCGAGGGTGGTGGTGGCCATGCGCTTGATTCTCCGAAGGATGCGGATGCAAGGCGCCGAAACTCCCGGAACGCCCGCGGGTTGGCGCGATCATACTCCCGGGGAAAGCAAAGGTGCAACTAGGTACAACCACCAGCCATAAACCGGGTCATGGGTTGCACCAACCCCGTGCCGCAAGCGCCGCCGCGATGCCGTTCAGATCCGCAGCGGGTCGATCTCCAGTTGCCACCTCACGCCCTTGGCGTCGGCCAGCGCGTCGCCGAAAGTCCGTACCCACTCGCTGACAAATCGTTGCAGCGCGGCGCGCGAGGTGCTTTCCACCAGCATCTGCGCGCGCTCGCGGTTGGCCACGCGCACCATCGACATCGGCACCGGGTCGTGGAGTTGCACCTCGGGCGCCATGCGGCCGGCGTCGGCGCGGTCGCGCGCGCTCTGCAGGAAGGCCAGCGCGCGCTCCAGCTGGGCGTGTTCCGCTGTGACCAGCACCTGGTAGGCGAACGGGGGCAACCCGGCCTGGCGCCGCTCGCGCAGCTGCGCGGCCGCGAATCCATCATAGTCATGGCGCACCAGCGCCTGCAATGCCGAAGCGTCCGGGTAGCGGGTCTGGATCAGCACCTCGCCGGCCAGCCCGGCGCGCCCGGCGCGCCCGGCGACCTGCATCAGCGAGGCGAACAGGTGCTCGGCGGCGCGGAAGTCGTGGCTGAACATGGCGGCGTCCGGGTGGACGATGCCGACCAGCGTGACGCGCTGGAAGTCGTGGCCCTTGGCCACCATCTGCGTGCCGACCAGGATGTCGACCTCGCCGGCGTGGACCTCGTCGAACATGGCCTGCGCGCTGCCCTTGCGGCGCGTGGAGTCGGCGTCGATGCGGGCGATGCGGGCCTGCGGGAAACGCGCCGCCAGCGCTTCCTCGATGCGCTGCGTGCCGCGTCCGAGCGGCGCGATGTCCACGTCGCCGCAGTCCGGGCAGTGATGGGGTACCGGCGCCTCCAGCCCGCAATGGTGGCAGCGCAGCCGGCGCTCGGGCCGGTGCAGCACCAGGTAGGCCGAGCAGCGCGGGCAGCCCGACAGCCAGCCGCAGCTGCCGCACGCCAGCACCGGGGCGTAGCCGCGCCGGTTGAGGAACAGCAGGCTCTGCTCGCCGCGCGCCAGGCGCGCCTCGATGGCGCTCAGCAGCGGCACCGAGAGCCCTTCGTAGAGCGCGCGCTGGCGCTGGCGCTCCTGGTTCAGGTCGACCAGGCGCACGGTGGGCAGCGCCGCGTCGGCCTGGGCGCGCTCGCGCAGCACCAGCTTGCGGTAGGCGCCCTGCTCGGCGCGCCACCACGATTCCATCGACGGCGTGGCCGAGCCCAGCACCACCGGGATGCCGAGCTGCTTGGCGCGCCACACCGACAGGTCGCGCGCGGAGTAGCGCAGGCCTTCCTGCTGCTTGTAGGAGGTGTCGTGCTCCTCGTCGACCACCACCAGCGCGAGGTGCGGCAGCGAGGCCATCACCGCCATGCGCGTGCCGAGCACGATGCGCGCCTCGCCGCGGTGGGCGGCCAGCCATTGCAGCGTGCGCTCCTGGTCGGCCAGGCCGCTGTGCAGCACCGCCAGCGGCAGGTGCGGGAAGCGCGCGGCGATGCGGCCCTGCAGCTGCGGCGTCAGGTTGATTTCGGGCACCAGCATCAGCACCTGGACGCGCGGGTCGCGCGCCAGCACCTCGGCCATCGCGTGCAGGTAGACCTCGGTCTTGCCGCTGCCGGTCACGCCGTGCAGCAGGAACGGGGCAAAACCCCGCGCCTGGCCGATCGCCTCCACGGCGGCGCGCTGCTCCTCGTGCAGCGGCGGCGCGGCCGAGGGCGCGGCGTCCGGCGCGACCGCCAGCAGCGGCTGGTCGGCAGCCTCCGCGCCGACCCAGCCGGCCGCCAGCCACTCGGCCAGGCGGGCCGGCGCGGCGCTGCAAAGGGTACGCGCCGCGGCGGCGGAAACCGCCCCGCCCTGCTCACCGGCCGCCACCAGCGCCTGGGCCAGCGCCAGCACCGTGCGCGCGCGCGCCGGCACCGCGGCCAGCAGCGCCGCCGCCTGGCCCGGCACCACGCGGTAATGCTCGCTGCGCGCGCGCTGCGCCAGGCGCGGCCAGCTCTCGGCCTCGCGCAGGCCCGGCGGCAGCGCCGGCAGCATGACTTCGCCGAGGCAGCGGTGGTAGTAGAGCGCGGCGAAGCGGGCCAGCGCGATCCAGTGCGCGCCCAGCGGCGGCAGCCAGTCCAGCCGCTGCGCGACCGGGCGCAGGCGCTCCGGCGGCACGTCCGACCGGGTGGCGCGCATGACGGCCACGCCGACCAGCAGGCGGCGGCCGAACGGCACGGTGACGAGGTCGCCCGGCTGCACCTCGGGCGGGGCGAGATAGTCGAAGACGTCGTCGGCGGGTGTATCTAGCGCCACCCGCACGACGGCCAGCGGCGCGGCGTCCGCGTCCTCCGGCATCGGCGTCGGCGCGGCGGCGCCGGGATGCGCGGGCGCGTTCACGATGCCGCTCCGGCGCGCAGCACTGGGTACGGCCCAGAATGGGGCAGCGGCGCGGACGGGCCGGCCCAATGCAAGTGCAGGACAGGGCCGGGCCGCATGCCGGACAAATTAAGTGTGCGGCGCAACATCAACTTAAAGTAACGCTTCAAATGTGCCCCTAAGTCGATGATAGATGGCCGCTTTTCCCGCTTGCGCACAGTGCCTGTGGATAACTTTGTTGAAAACTCGTCCGGCGTTCCCGCCAAGCCCCGTAAATCAAGGCTCCCACGGGCATTCGGCCGCGCACTTGACCAGATGCAAAGCCTTGTAAATCAAGGACTTGCGGACCTCCCTCAGATGAGTTAGGGACTAACCCCCTCTTGCACTGCGGAAAACCCATTGATGTGCATAAGTCAAGCCTTGACAAGCGCGAAGCGGCACCGAAAGGGCGAAATATTGCAAAATAGTTTACTTGACAGCGCTTCGTGCCAGCCTCCCGCGCCACCCGGATTCACCAGCGCGGCGCAGCCGCCACGCTCGCTGCGCCGCACAGCCCGCCCGCGCCGGCCAGCGCGAGCGCATGCGCCGCGTGCCACCTGGCCTGTCACCTGGCGGCGCTGCGCAGGTGGCGGCTGTAGCGATGCACCTCGTCCACCAGCACCGTCACGTTCTCCGGCGGCGTGAACTGCGAAATGCCGTGGCCCAGGTTGAACACGTGGCCGTCGCTGCCGCCGCCGGCGGCGTAGCTGTCGAGCACGCCGCGCACCTGCGCGCGGATGGCCGCTTCCGGCGCGAACAGCACATTGGGATCGATATTGCCCTGCAGGGCGACCTGCCCGCCGGTGCGGCGGCGCGCCTGCTGCAGGTTGACGGTCCAGTCCAGGCCGAGCGCGTCGGCGCCGATGCCGGCCAGTTCTTCCAGCCACAGGCCGCCGCCCTTGGTGAACACGATCACCGGCACCTGTTGCCCGTCGTGCTCGCGCTTCAGGCCGGCCACCACCTGGCGCATGTAGGCCAGCGAGAAGGCCTGGTACATGCCGTCGGCGAGCGTGCCGCCCCAGGTGTCGAACAGCATCACGGCCTGCGCGCCGGCCTCGATCTGCGCGTTCAGATAGGCGGACACCGCCTGCGCGTTGATGCCGAGGATGCGGTGCATCAGGTCCGGGCGGCCGTACATCATGCTCTTGACGGTGCGGAAATCCGCCGAGCCGGCGCCTTCGACCATGTAGCAGGCCAGCGTCCAGGGGCTGCCCGAGAAGCCGATCAGCGGCACGCGCTGGCGGCCGTCCTGCACCAGCGCGCGGCGGATCTCGCCGACCGCGTCGAACACGTAGCGCAGCGAGGCCATGTCGGGCACCGCCAGCTTCATCACGTCGCCCTCGGTGCGCAGCGGATGGGCGAAGCGCGGGCCTTCGCCCTGCGCGAACGACAGGCCCAGGCCCATCGCGTCGGGCACGGTGAGGATGTCGGAAAAGAGGATGGCCGCGTCGAGCGGGTAGCGCTCGAGCGGCTGCAGAGTGACCTCGGTGGCGTAGGCCGGGTTCTTGGCCAGGCCCAGGAAGCTGCCGGCGCGCGCGCGCGTGGCGTTGTACTCGGGCAGGTAGCGGCCAGCCTGGCGCATCAGCCACAGCGGGGTGTACTCGGTAGGCTGCCGGCGCAGTGCGCGCAGGAAGGTGTCGTTCTGCAGTGCGGTCATGGTCATCCTCGTAAGACCGCCATTCTAAGGGATGGCCGGGTGGCGCCGGCGCGCTGCCGTCAAGGCGGCGGCGTCAACACGGTGCCGTCGGCGCGCTGCCGTCAAATGTCGTCGGCCAGTTCCCTGAACGCCTGCGCGGCGCGGCGCATCCATTCGCGCGCGCGCGGCGCCTCGGGCTGCAGCCGCGCGAAGCCGTGCGTCATGCCGCTGGCTTCGAGCGTGATGACCGGCGCGCCGTAGCGCACCAGGTAGTCGGCGTAGGCCAGGCCGTCGTCGCGCAGCACGTCGTGGGCGGCCACCAGGACCACGCTGGCCGGCGGCAGGTGGCGCGGCGCGGCGCCCATCAGGTGGATGCGCGTGTCCTCGATGGCCGCGCCCGCGGCGAGCTGCTGCTCGCCGATGAACTGGGTCCAGAACCACGCCATCTCGTCGCGCGTGAGGCCCGGGCCGTCGGCGAACGCGCGATAGCTTTCGGTGGTGAGCGCGGGCGCGGTGACGGGGTAGATCAGCAGTTGCGCATTGACCAGCCCGGGATGGCCGTGCGCGTTGGCCCAGCGCGCGGCCTGCGCCGCGAGGTGGCCGCCGGCGCTGTCGCCGGCCACGGCCAGGAAGCGGGTGTCGAGGCGCAGGCGGGCGCGCTGCTCGGCGAACCACAGCACGGAATGCAGCGCGTCGTCGCACGGCGCGGGGAACGGATGCTCGGGCGCCAGGCGGTAGTCGACGCTGGCCACGGCGCAGCCGGTGTCGGCGGCCAGCAGCGCGGCCACGCTGTGATGGGTGTCGTGCGAGCCGACCACCCAGCCGCCGCCGTGGAAGTAGACGATCAGGCGCGGCTCGGCCACGCCCTCGGGCCGGAACAGGCGGGCCGCCAGCGTGCGCCCGTCCAGCGGGATGGCGAGGTCGGTGGCGACGATGCCCTCGGGCTCCGGCGCGAGCGAGAGCGCCGCGATCTCGGCGAAGCGCGCGCGGCGCGCGGCGGCGTCGGCCGGCGCGGGCTGCCCGGCATAGCGTTCGGCGAGGCGGCGGTAGTAGTCGAGGATCTGGGGGTCGATGGCCATGTCGGGATGAGACGGGTTCGGTCGGGTCGGAACTGCGCATGCCGCGGCGGCGCTGCGCAATCCCGCAGTGTAGCGGCGTTCGCGGGTTCGGGTGTCCGGGGCGCTCGGGGTGTCCGGGGTGTTCAGGCGGGCGCGCGCGTCAGCTCGATCGCATCAGCTCGATCTTGACGCAGCGGTCCTGCACCGCCAGCAGGCCGGCGGCGCGGGCGCGGTCGAACGCTTCGTCGTTGACGATGCCGAGCTGCAGCCAGACGCCGCGCGCGCCGATGGCGATGGCGTCCGCGACCACCGGCGGCACGTCCTCGGCGCGGCGGAAGATGTCGACCCAGTCGATGCGCTGCCCTTCGGCGGCCAGCGCGCGCGCCGCGTCGGCCAGGCTGGCGTGGCAGGGCTGGCCCAGGATCAGCGTGCCGGCGTGGCGCGGATTGACCGGCACGATGCGGTAGCCGCGCGCCTGCATGAAAGCCGCCACCTCGTGGCTGGCGCGGCCGGGATTGTCGGACAGGCCTGCCACGGCGACGGTCTTCATCGCCAGCATGCCCTGGATGGCGGTCTGCATCTCGCTCACGTGCGTGCTTCCTTCTGTTCGGGTTCGGGGATTCTGCCGCGGCTCTCGCCGGACGGGCGAGCGCAGGCGCCCAGCCGCGCGAACGGCACCGCGGCCCGGTAGGCGCCCTTGGCGAACGGGCCCACGGCATAGGGCGCATAGTGCAGCACCACGCCGCCGCGGTACAGGGTGAAGGGCGCGCGCGCGTCGTGCAGGGCCGCCTCGTCGAGCAGGCCGCGCTCCGGGTCGGCGGCGCCCTGCTGCCGCAGCGACGCCTCCAGTTCCGCGTTGAGCTTCTGCAGGCAGGCCTTGCCGGGCGCCAGCAGGTCGGCGAGCCGCACCGGCACGTAGGCGGCCTCGGCGCCGGCGGCGGAGGCCGCTGCGGCGTCATCGCGGCGCCACGTGCCGCCGGCGTAGTCCAGGCTGCCGTGGGCGCCGCCGCTGTAGCGCCAGGTGGTGCGCAGCAGGCTGACCACGCCGGCGTCCAGCGTCGCCAGCTCGACGGCGCTGCGGCATTCGAGCCCGCCCTCGCCGCAGCCGCCGGCGCGCAGCGAGGCGATCAGCGCGTCGACGGCCGCGCTGCCGGTTTCCGGGTAGCGCTCGGCGAAGCGCGCGCCGCCCACCTCCGCCACGCGCTCGCGATAGACCGCCGTGCGCGTGAGCATCAACTGCCTGGCGCTGCCGTCCGCGCCGGTCCACACGCCGGTGGCGGTGCGCCCGTCGGCGGCGACGGCCCCCTCGAAGCGAACGTTGCCGGATGCCTGCGCATCGCTGGCAGCGGCCGGCGGCGCGTCGCGCTCGCGCAGGCTCAGGCGGCCGTCGGCTGTCAATTGGCCATCCAGTTGACGCGGGGTGGCCGCGAGCCTTGAATCGTAACGAAGGGTTCCTTCGACCATCTCGGTGCCGGGACGCGGAAATAGCGTCAGCGAAACCTGCCCGGACTCGCCGGGCTCGCCCTGCCAGAAGGTGCCGGCGATGGCCGGCGGCCCGTCCGCAAGCGCCAGCGCGCAGGCCGGCGGCGAGGCGCCGAGAACGGCGGCGAGGCCAAGCTGGACAAGGCCATTTCGGACTTGTACGCATTCACGGCGAAGCGGGGGAATGGCGGAAGGAAGCGGCATGGCGGTCGGCGGCCAGACCGCGGCGCGGATGGCTGGCAAGCGAAAGCTATGGGACCGGCGGCGCCCGGTGGTGTTCCCGCCGCCTTGCGGCAAAGGCGGAAATATGCGGACGATGAAGCCTATTTGAACGACGTTTCGGTTACGGCGCTTTCAACTTATTGCAAACCGATACATTTTGTTACTGCCATTGCCAAAAGTTTCCCCCACAATGCTTTAACACAATCAGTTTTTGTGAAAGGCGTTCCCTCCCCCAAACAGAAAGGGAGGGCGTCGTGAAGAAAGCCTTTGGAAGCAATTCCCACCCAGTTTGACCGGATCGCGAGCCATGCCCGCGGTCGGTGTACCAGGTTGTGAAGATTGTTGGCGCGTTTCGGTTCCGGCTGGCTGGATCGTCTGATTGCGATCGGTGCCGCCTGACCGGATGCTGAACCACCTTGCCGGATGCGATGATCCGACTGGAAAGTGGCCGGCGCCTGTTGAATGACCTGGACCTTACCCGTTCCTTCGAATTGACCCCTCGAAGGGATTTTCCCGTCCGCGCGGTGCCTCCCCGGCCCGCGCGCTTTTTTTTGTGCTGAGCCGTCAGAATAGTCGCAGCATCGTAAAAAAGGCAGCCTCGCGGCTGCCTTTTTTTGTCGCCACAGCCAAAAAACAACAGCCGTCGCGGACTGCGCCCGGTGCCGCGTTGCTCAGCGCTTGCGGCGCAGGCGCGCGATGGCCGCCAGTTGCGCAGCCGCAACAGCCAGCTCGCTCTGGGCACGTGCCAGGTCGAGGTCGCTGCTCTGGTTCTGCATCAGCTCCTCGGCCGCGCGCTTGGCTTCCTGCGCCTTGGCTTCGTCGAGATCGCTGCCGCGAATGGCGGTATCCGCCAGCACGGTCACGTGCTTGGGCTGCACTTCGAGAATGCCGCCGGCCACGAACACGAACTCTTCGCTACCGTCTTCCTTCTCGATGCGCACCGCGCCCGGCTGGATACGCGTGATCAGCGGCGTATGGCCCGGCAGGATACCCAGCTCGCCCGACTCGCCCGGCAGCGCCACGAACTTCGCCTGGCCGGAGAAGATCGACGCTTCGGCGCTGACGACGTCTACAAGAATGGTTGCCATGTGAATTCCTTTGTTCCAGAAAGCGTTGGCTTCCCGTTGCCAGGAAGCAGGTTTCCCACCTTCCGGCCGGCGCGCGCCGCGGACAATCCCCGTCCACGGCATGCGCGCGGGCCCGCGCGAAGGCGAAAGACCCCGCTTACTGGAGCTTCTTGGCCTTCTCGAAGGCTTCGTCGATCGAACCGACCATGTAGAACGCCTGCTCGGGCAGGTGATCGCATTCGCCGTCCACCAGCATCTTGAAACCACGGATGGTTTCCTTGAGCGGCACGTACTTGCCCGGCGAACCCGTGAACACTTCCGCGACGTGGAAGGGCTGCGACAGGAAACGCTGGATCTTCCGCGCGCGCGACACCGATTGCTTGTCTTCCGGCGACAGTTCGTCCATGCCCAGAATCGCGATGATGTCGCGCAGTTCCTTGTAGCGCTGCAGCGTCTGCTGCACGCGGCGGGCCACGTCGTAGTGTTCCTGGCCGACGACCTGCGGGTCGAGCTGGCGCGAGGTCGAGTCGAGCGGGTCGACGGCGGGGTAGATACCCAGCGCGGCGATGTCACGCGACAGCACGACGGTCGAGTCCAGGTGCAGGAAGGTGGTGGCAGGCGACGGGTCGGTCAAGTCGTCCGCAGGGACGTACACGGCCTGGATCGAGGTGATCGAGCCGGTCTTGGTCGAGGTGATGCGCTCCTGCAGCTTGCCCATTTCCTCGGCCAGCGTCGGCTGGTAGCCCACGGCGGAAGGCATGCGGCCCAGCAGTGCCGACACTTCGGTACCGGCCAGCGTGTAGCGGTAGATGTTGTCGACGAAGAACAGGATGTCGCGGCCTTCGTCGCGGAACTTCTCGGCCATGGTCAGGCCGGAGAGCGCCACGCGCAGACGGTTGCCCGGCGGCTCGTTCATCTGGCCGAACACCATGGCCACCTTGTCGAGCACGTTCGAGTCCTTCATTTCGTGGTAGAAGTCGTTCCCTTCACGGGTACGCTCGCCCACGCCGGCGAACACCGACAGACCGCTGTGCTGCTTGGCGATGTTGTTGATGAGCTCCATCATGTTCACGGTCTTGCCGACGCCGGCGCCACCGAACAGGCCCACCTTGCCGCCCTTGGCGAACGGGCACACCAGGTCGATCACCTTGATGCCGGTTTCGAGCAGGTCCACGGAAGGCGACAGCTCGTCGAACTTCGGCGCCTTCTGGTGGATCGAGCGCTTCTCGTCCGAAGCGATCGGGCCGGCTTCGTCGATGGGGCGGCCGAGCACGTCCATGATGCGGCCCAGCGTGCCGTGGCCGACCGGCACCGAGATCGGGGCGCCGGTGCTCTTGACCGACATGCCGCGGCGCAGGCCGTCCGACGAACCCAGGGCGATGGTACGGACCACGCCGTCACCGAGCTGTTGCTGCACTTCGAAGGTCAGGCCCTTCTCGGCGAACGAGGCTTCGTTGCTGTCTTCCAGCACGAGCGCCTCGTACACCTTCGGCAGCGCGTCGCGGGGGAACTCGATGTCCACCACGGCGCCAATGCACTGCACAATATTTCCGATACTCATTTCGTATCTCCGATAGCTTGAATACTTGACGCCTTAGACGGCAGCGGCACCGCTGACGATTTCCGACAGTTCCTTGGTGATCGCTGCCTGACGGGTCTTGTTGTAGACCAGTTGCAGTTCGCCGATCACGTTCTTGGCGTTGTCGGATGCCGCCTTCATGGCCACCATGCGCGCCGACTGCTCGGACGCCATGTTCTCGGCCACGGCCTGGTACACCAGCGCCTCGACGTAGCGGACCAGCAATTCTTCCACCACGGTCTGGGCGTCGGGCTCGTAGATGTAATCCCACGAGTAGGCGCGCTTTTCATCTTCGGTCTGGGCAAACTTGTCGGCGGGGAGCGGCAGCAGCTGCTCCACCATCGGCTCCTGTTTCATCGTGTTGATGAACTTGGTGTAAGCCAGGTACACGGCATCGACTTCACCATTGGTGAAGGCGTCGAGCTGGACCTTGATCGCGCCGATCAGTTTTTCCAGATGCGGGGTGTCACCGAGGTGCACCACGTGCGAAACCACCTTGCCGCCGATGCGGCCCAGGAACTGCATGCCCTTGGAACCGATGGCGGTGCTCTGCACCGTCACGCCGCGCGCCTGCAGCTCGCGCAGTTCGTTGGTCACCGCGCGCAGCACGTTCGTGTTCAGGCCGCCGCACAGGCCCTTGTCGGTCGTCACCACGATCAGGCCGGCGCGCTTGACTTCGCGCGCCACCATGAAGGGGTGCTTGAACTCGGGATTGGCCGCAGCCAGGTGCGCCGCGATGTTGCGCACCTTCTCGGCGTAGGGACGGGCATTGCGCATCCGTTCCTGCGCCTTGCGCATCTTGGACGCGGCGACCATCTCCATCGCCTTGGTGATCTTGCGCGTGTTCTGCACGCTCTTGATCTTGGTTCGAATTTCTTTCGTTCCGGCCATATCTTCCTCTCCATTCGTGCTGCGCCGGGGCCGTCATGGCAACGGCGGCCCGGCGCAGATTCGTGGAATTACGCGGTTAGAACGCGGCGGACTTCTTGAAATCCTCGATCGCGGCACGCAGCGCGGCTTCGTCTTCCTTCGACAGATCCTTGGTCTCTTCGATGCGGTTGACGAGGTCGGCGTACTTGGTCTTCAGATGGTCGTGCAGGCCCTTCTCGAAGGGGAGAATGTCCTTCACGTCCACGTTGTCGAGGAAGCCGTTGTTGGCTGCGTACAGCGACGCGGCCAGCTGCCACACCTGCAGCGGCAGGTACTGCGGCTGCTTGAGCAGTTCGGTCACGCGGCGGCCGCGCTCGAGCTGCTTGCGGGTGGCGTCGTCCAGGTCGGAGGCGAACTGCGCGAACGCGGCCAGCTCACGGTACTGGGCCAGGTCGGTACGGATACCGCCGGACAGCTTCTTGACGACCTTGGTCTGGGCGGCACCGCCGACGCGCGACACCGAGATACCGGCGTTGATGGCGGGACGGATACCGGCGTTGAACAGGTCGGTTTCCAGGAAGATCTGGCCGTCGGTGATCGAGATCACGTTGGTCGGCACGAACGCGGACACGTCGCCGGCCTGCGTTTCGATCACGGGCAGCGCGGTCAGCGAGCCGGTCTTGCCGGTCACTGCGCCCTTGGTGAACTTCTCGACGTAGTCGGCGTTCACGCGGGCGGCGCGCTCGAGCAGGCGCGAGTGCAGGTAGAACACGTCGCCGGGGTAGGCTTCGCGGCCCGGCGGGCGGCGCAGCAGCAGCGACACCTGGCGGTAGGCCCAGGCCTGCTTGGTCAGGTCGTCATAGACGATCAGCGCGTCTTCGCCGCGGTCGCGGAAGTATTCGCCCATCGTGCAGCCGGCGTAGGCGGCCAGGTACTGCATGGCGGCCGAATCCGAAGCCGAGGCGGCGACCACGATGGTGTATTCCATCGCGCCCAGTTCCTCGAGCTTGCGCACCACGTTGTTGATCGTCGAAGCCTTCTGGCCGATCGCCACGTACACGCAGAAGACGCCCTTGCCCTTCTGGTTGATGATGGCGTCGACGGCCACGGCGGTCTTGCCGGTCTGGCGGTCGCCGATGATCAGCTCGCGCTGGCCGCGGCCGATCGGCACCATCGCGTCGATCGACTTCAGGCCGGTCTGCACCGGCTGGCTCACCGACTGGCGCGCGATCACGCCAGGGGCGACCTTCTCGATCACGTCCGTTTCCTTGGCGTTGATCGGGCCCTTGCCGTCGATCGGCTGGCCGAGCGTGTTGACCACGCGGCCGAGCAGTTCGCGGCCGACCGGCACTTCCAGAATGCGGCCGGTGCACTTGACCGGGTCGCCTTCCGAAATGTGTTCGTAGTCGCCCAGCACCACGGCGCCGACGGAGTCGCGCTCGAGGTTCAGCGCGAGGCCGAAGGTGTTGCCGGGGAATTCCAGCATCTCGCCCTGCATCACGCCGGACAGGCCGTGCACGCGGCAGATACCATCGGTCACGGAAATCACCGTGCCGGTGTTGCGCACTTCAGCGTCGGCGCCAAGACCCGAGATGCGGGACTTGATCAGCTCGCTGATTTCTGAGGGGTTCAGTTGCATCACAATGCTCCTAATTCTTCAATCCGTCGGCCGCTGGGCGCTTGCGCGCCTCAGGCGGTCAGCGCGACTTGCATCGCAGCCAGGCGGGCACGCACGGAGGTGTCGAGGACTTCGTCGCCAACCTTGACGCGCACGCCGCCGATCAGCGACGGGTCTACCGCAACCGTGGGCTGCAGCTTGCGGCCGAACTTGCGTTCGAGCGCGCCGACGAGGTCGGTCAGGGTCGCGCCTTCGATCGGGAAGGCACTCGTGATCTCGACATCGGCCGACCCTTCGCGGGCGTTCTTGAGCGCATGGAACTGCTCGGCGATCTCCGGCAGGACTGCCAGGCGGTGGTTTTCCACCAGCAGGCCGACGAAGCGCTTGGCCTCGTCGTTGACCGGAGACTTCAGGGCCGACAGGAACAGTGCGGCCAGCTTGTCGCCGGGCACGTTCGGATCGCCAGCCACCGCCTTCATGTCGGGATTGGCGGCAACCTGCCCCATCTCCGACACCAGCTCGGACCATGCATCCAGATTGCCGCTCGACTCGGTCGCGACGCGGAACAGCGCCTCGGCGTAGGGACGGGCAATGGTTGCGGTTTCAGCCATGATTAGAGCTCAGCCTTGAGTTGATTGAGCAGGTCGGCGTGGACCTGCGCGTTCACTTCGCGCTTGAGGATCTGCTCGGCACCCTTGACGGCCAGCACGGCAACCTGGTCGCGCAGCTGCTCGCGCGCGCGGGTGACCTGCTGTTCGGCTTCGGCCTTGGCCTGGGCGATGATGCGTGCGGCTTCCGCCTGGGCGTTGTGCTTGATCTCGTCGGCCGTCAGCTGGGCGCGCTTTTCGGCGTCGGCGACGCGCTGCGCGCCTTCGGTGCGGGCTTCGGCCAGGGCCTGGTCCACGCGCTTGTTGGCCAGTTCGAGCTCAGCCTTGCCCTTTTCGGCAGCGGCGAGGCCATCGGCGATCTTCTTTGCGCGTTCGTCGAGCGCCTTCACCAGCGGCGGCCAAATGAATTTGGCAACAACCCACCACAGGATGAAGAACACGACCATCTGCGCAAGAAACGTTGCGTTCAGATTCATGGTGTGTTCCTTTCGGTAATCAAACTACAGATAAATGCGCAAGGGCGGCCAGGCTAAGTGGCCCGCGCCGCCCGTCAGCATCATGCAGACCGAAAAGAAATTACTTGATGACAGCCAGCAGCGGGTTGGCGAATGCGAACAGCATTGCAACGCCCACGCCGATCAGGAATGCCGCGTCGATCAGGCCAGCCAGCAGGAACATCTTGGTTTGCAGCGGGTTCATCAGCTCGGGCTGACGTGCGCATGCCTCGATGTACTTGCCGCCCATCAGGGCGATACCCAGGCAGGCGCCGATTGCGCCCAGACCGATGATGATGCCGATACCGATGGCGGTCAGACCCTGGATGTTGGCGAGATATGCTTGCATGACGACTCCTTAAATTGAGAAGAGACTTAGAACCAAAAAACCAAAAACCAAAAAACCGGAAAATCAGTGGTGGTCGTGTGCCTGGCCGATGTACACCAGCGTCAGCATCATGAAAATGAAGGCCTGCAGCAGGACGATCAGGATGTGGAAGATCGCCCAGACGGCACCGGCCAGCACGTGACCGACGAAGCCCAGCGCGGACAGGTCCGCGCCGAACGTCCAGATGGAGCCCAGCAGCGCGATCAGCAGGAACACGAGCTCGCCGGCGTACATGTTGCCGAACAGCCGCATGCCGAGCGAAACGGCCTTGGCCAGGAATTCGATGACGTTCAGGATCAGGTTGAACGGGGCCAAGTACCACTTGGCGCCGAACGGGGCCGAGAGCAGTTCGTGCGCGAAGCCGCCGACGCCCTTGATCTTGAAGCTGTAGTAGATCATCAGCACCAGCACCGAGCACGACATGCCCAGCGTGCCGTTCAGGTCGGCCGTGGCGACGGCGCGGTGGTGCGGCAGGTGGATGTGGAAGATGCCCAGGAACTGGTTCAGGCCGGTGACCCAGTCGACCGGGATCAGGTCGACCGCGTTCATCACGGTGATCCAGCAGAACACCATCAGCGCCAGCGGCGCGATGAAGGAGCGGTCGCCGTGGATGATGCCCTTGGCCTGGTCGTCGACCATCTCGACGATCATCTCGACGAAGGCCTGGAAGCGGCCCGGCACGCCGGCGGTGACGCGGCGCGCGGCGGCGTACAGGAACACCACGGCGATCAGGCCGCACAGCACCGCCCAGAACACGGTGTCGTAGTTGAGCACGCTGAAGTCGACCACCGAGGCTTGCTTGCCGCCGACGGAATTCAAGTTCTGCAAGTGTTCGGCGATATAGCCGGAGGGAGTGAGCGCCTGTTCGGCGCCTTGAGCAGCTGACATGTCGAAACGAACCGTAATATTGCGAAACCAGTTGCCGGCATGCTGCCGGTACGCTTCTTGCACCGCCTTCAGCGTGAGTCGCTGGTCACCGCGGGCAAGGACGCCTTAACCTTATCTGCGCCGCGCTTCACCGCTGTGACGCGCCACGCCAAAACACTCTTGATATTCCGTTTTCGTGCCCCACCTCGATGGAATGCACTACCTGCGAACCTCCGCGCCACGCCGCCTCGCCGCTCCCGCGGACTGGCCCGCGGCGCCTGCGCGCCTCAGCGAATCGCCAGCGCCACCCAGTAGGCCTTGAGCGTCAGCAGAAACGTGACCAGCATCGGCACCCAGCGCAACTCGCGATACAGCACCACCACCAGCACGAACAGGGCGACGGTGGCAAACACCTTGATGGCCTCGCCGACGACCAGCCCGCCGACCGAGGTGCGCTCGCGCGACATCCACAGGCGCAGCGCGAAGAAGCCGCTCGGCACGAAACACACGACGCCGCCAAACAGCGCGGACCAGCCTGCCGCCGCGGCATTGCCGCCGGCAAACAGTCGCCAGGCAAGGGCCGACAAAATCGTCACCGCCACCTGCGCCAGCACGACCCTGCCCGGCGTCATGCGCGAAGGGCGCAGCGCGCGCGCGCCGAACAGCGTTTCCGCGTCCGCGCGTGACAGCGGTTCGACCGCCTCTTCTTCGCGCTGCGCCTCGTCATCCCAGGCATTGCGCGGCTGCCCGTCCTTTTCCTGACGGGCATCTCGACGATCTGAAACCACCTGCTTATTGCCTCTGCTGGTTGTTGACTCCATCCGGAACTTTTCCGAACCGGCCAGATTTCAAACCGCACGATTTTACGAGGAATGCACCATCCGAGTCAATCTGCTTACAGACTCCTTGCAACGGTGCGCAACCTCGCGCCCACATGCCGATACTGGCCGCGCGGCCAGCGCCAGCCAATGACGCGGCAGGTAATTGAGGCGATCGGCGCGGGCGGCGCATCATCATCGTTTATCGCGCTTGCGCAAACCTTACGCAGCATCGCCGCGCGGCCGCGCGCGCCGCGCCGCGGCCGTGGTCGCGTGCGCTAATCGCGCACTATTTTCGGGAAAACGCGGCGATGGCCGCTCAGGCCAACTCAGGCCGGCTCAGGTCGTCGGCTGGCTCTCGCCCTGCTCGCGCAGCCGCGTGAGCACGCCGTCGAGCGCGTCGTTGCTGGTGAAGTGGATGGTGAGCTGGCCCTTGCCGCGCACGCCGAGCTTGATCTGCACCGGCAGGCCGAGCGCGTCCGACAGTTCCTCTTCGAGCCGGGCCACGTCGCGCGCCGGCGCGGCGCCGTTCTGGCGCACCGAGCGCAGATCGTGGGGCTTGAGCGTGGATGCGACCAGTTTCTCGGTTTCGCGCACCGACAGGCGCTTGTTGACGATCTGGTTGGCCAGCGTGATCTGGTTGGCGCCGTCCACGGCGAGCAGCGCGCGCGCGTGCCCCATGTCGAGATCGCCGGCCATCAGCATGGTCTGCACCGGCTGGGCCAGGTTGAGCAGGCGCAGCAGGTTGGACACCGCGCTGCGCGAGCGCCCCACCGACTCGGCCGCCTGCTCGTGCGTGAAATCGAACTCGCGCACCAGGCGCATGATGCCCTGCGCCTCCTCGAGCGGATTGAGGTCCTCGCGCTGGATGTTCTCGATCAGCGCCATCGCGGCCGCGGCGTCGTCCGCCACGTCCTTGACCAGCACCGGCACTTCTTCGAGCCCGGCGATGCGCGAGGCGCGGAAGCGCCGCTCGCCGGCGATGATCTCGTAGCGGCCCGGTTCCGCCACGCGGCGCACCAGGATCGGCTGCATCAGGCCCTGCGCGCGGATGCTCGCGGCCAGCTCCTGCAGCGCGCCCTCGTCCATGCGCGTGCGCGGCTGGTACTTGCCGGGCTGCAACTGGTCCAGGCGCAGCACCGACGGCGCGCCCTCCTGCTTCACGGCATCGACGATCTCCGCCGGACTGCCCAGCAAGGCTTCCAGTCCGCGGCCCAGGCCTTTCTTCTTTGCGGTGCTCATCTCGTTATCCTGACTTGGTGGCGGCTCGTCGCCGCCGGTTGCTGCCTGCCGGCTCCCGGCATCCTTCCCACGCACGCGGCGCGGCGTAGCGTGGCGGGCGGCGCTCAGTCGAGCAGCTTGACCCGCGCGATCATTTCCGCGCCGAAGTCCAGGTAGGCGCGCGCCCCCTTGGAGGACGGATCGAAGGCCACGCCCGGCACGCCATAGGAAGGCGCTTCCGCCAGCCGCACATTGCGCGGGATCACGGTCTTGAAGACCTTCTCGCCGAAGTGCGATTCGAGCTGCGCCGAGACCTGCTGCTGCAAGGTCACACGTGGATCAAACATCACACGCAGCAGGCCGATCACCTTCAGGTCGCGGTTGAGGTTGGCGTGCACCTGCTTGATCGTGTTGACGAGGTCGGACAACCCTTCCAGCGCGAAGTACTCGCACTGCATCGGCACGATCACGCCGTTGGCGGCGCACAGGCCGTTGAGCGTCAGCAGCGACAGCGACGGCGGGCAGTCGATCAGCACGAAATCGTATTCGCCGTCGACCTCGGCGATGGCGTTCTTCAGGCGGCGCTCGCGCTGGTCGAGCTCGACCAGCTCCACCTCGGCGCCGGCCAGTTCGCGGTTAGCGGGCAGCACATCGTACTTGCCCGACTCGGAATGCTGGCGCGCCTGCGCGATCGTCGACAGGCCGACCAGCACCTGGTAGACGCTGTGCTCGAGCGACTGCTTGTCGATGCCGGAGCCCATCGAGGCATTGCCCTGCGGATCGAGGTCGATCAGCAGCACGCGCTGCGCCTGCGCCGCCAGTCCGGCGGCGAGGTTCACCGTGGTGGTGGTCTTGCCGACGCCGCCCTTCTGGTTGGCGATCACGAATACCTTGGCCATAAGCTCTTAGCTGCTCCTGCTTGATTTCAACCTGCCGGGGTGGACACCGGCGACAACCACCGGCCGGGTCAGCGGCGCGACAGCACCACCAGGTGACGTTCTGCGTCCAGTTCGGGCACGGTCAGGCGCGGCACCGCCTCGACCTGCCATGCGGCCATCAGGCCGGCCGCTTCCATGCGGTCGAGCTCGGGCTGCGGATACACGCCCTTCATCGCGATCAGCTTGCCGCGCGGCGCGAGCAGGTGGCCGGCGAGCGAGACGAAATCGCTCAGCTCGGCGAACGCGCGCGAGGTGATGACCGCGTAGCCCTTGTCGTCTTCGAGCTTCTCCACCGGACCCCAGTGGGCGGCGGCATTGGACAAGCCGAGTTGCGCGCGGCACTGCGTCAGGAACGCGGTCTTCTTCTGCACGATGTCGACCATCAGCACCGACAGGTCCGGGCACGCGATCGCCAGCGGCAGGCCGGGCATGCCGCCGCCCGAGCCCACGTCGAGCACCCGGCCGCGCGCGCCCTCTTCCACCGCCGCGCTGCGCGCCGCCTCGGCCAGCGCCGGGACGGCGGCCAGCGAATCGAGCAGATGGTGCGTCAGCATCTCGTCGGGATGACGGATGGCGGTCAGGTTGTAGATGGCGTTCCACTTGCGCAGCAGCGCCAGGTAGGCGAAAAGCTGGTCGATCTGCGCCGCCGTCAGCGCGAGGCCGATGGCGGACAGACCGGCTTCCAGCCGGCGGCGCTGGTCGGCGTCGTCCACCGCGGGGTAGCGTTGGCCCCGCACTCAGGCCGCCTCTTGCGTGGTGCCGGGCTTGGCGCGGCCCATGCCCTTCTTCTTCAGGTGCACCAGCAGCAGCGAGATCGCGGCCGGCGTCACGCCCGAAATGCGCGAGGCCTGTCCGAGCGTTTCCGGGCGATGCTGGTTCAGCTTCTGGCTGACCTCGAAACCGAGGCCGCGCACTTCGGTGTAGTCGAAACCCTCGGGCAGGCGCGTGGTCTCGTTCGCTTCCAGCTTGTCGACCTCGGCGGCCTGGCGCGCGATATAACCGTGGTACTTGATGCCGATCTCGATCTGCTCGCGGATCTGCGCGGCCAGCAGCGGATCCGCGTCGAGCGGCTGCGCGGGCGCGTACTTGCCGCCCTGGAGCGCCATCAGCGCGTCGTAGGCGACCGCCGGGCGGCGCAGCAGGTCGGCGAGGTTGTACTCGCGCTCGATGGCCTTGCCCAGCAGCGGCACGGCGTCGGCCTCCGGCAGCAGCGCCGGATTGACCCAGGTGCTCTTCAGACGCTCTGTTTCACGTGAAACCGCGTCGCGCTTGCGATTGAATGCATCCCAGCGCACATCGTCCACCACGCCAAGCTCGCGGCCGACCTCGGTCAAGCGCATATCGGCATTATCTTCGCGCAGGCTCAAACGGAATTCCGCGCGGCTGGTGAACATCCGGTACGGTTCCGACACCCCGCGGGTGATCAGGTCATCGACCAGAACCCCAAGATAGGCCTGGTCCCGGCGCGGTGTCCAGGCATCGCGCTCGCGCACGAAGCAGCCGGCGTTGATGCCGGCCAGCAGGCCCTGGGCCGCCGCCTCCTCGTAGCCCGTGGTGCCGTTGATCTGGCCCGCGAAGAACAGACCCTGGATCGCCTTGGACTCCAGCGAGGCCTTCAGCGCGCGCGGATCGAAGTAGTCGTACTCGATGGCGTAGCCGGGGCGCAGGATGTGCGCGTTCTCCATGCCGCGGATCGAATGCACGAGCGCGAGCTGCACGTCGAACGGCAGGCTGGTCGAGATGCCGTTGGGATAGAACTCGTTGGTGGTCAGCCCTTCGGGTTCGAGGAAGATCTGGTGGCTGTCCTTGCTGGCAAAGCGATGGATCTTGTCCTCGATGCTCGGGCAGTAGCGCGGCCCCACTCCCTCGATCACGCCGGTGTACATCGGCGAGCGGTCGAGCCCGCCGCGGATGATGTCATGCGTGCGCGTATTGGTATGGGTGATCCAGCACGGCAGTTGCTGCGGGTGCTGCTCGGCGCGGCCGAGGAACGAGAACACCGGCACCGGGTCCAGGTCGCCCGGCTGTTCCTCCATCACCGAGAAGTCGATGGTGCGGCCGTCGATGCGCGGCGGCGTACCGGTCTTGAGGCGGCCCTGCGGCAGCTTCAGTTCCTTCAGGCGCGCCGACAGCGAGACCGAAGCCGGATCGCCGGCGCGGCCACCGGTGTAGTTGTCCAGCCCTACGTGGATCTTGCCATCCAGGAACGTACCGGCGGTCAGCACCACCGCGCGCGCGCGGAACGCGATGCCGACCTGGGTAACGGCACCGACCACGCGGTCGCCCTCCACCATCAGGTCGTCCACCGCCTGCTGGAACAGCATCAGGTTCGGCTGGTTCTCGAGCCGCGTACGGATGGCCTTGCGGTACAGCACGCGGTCCGCCTGCGCGCGCGTGGCGCGCACGGCCGGCCCCTTGCTCGAATTGAGGATGCGGAACTGGATACCAGATTCGTCCGTGGCCGCCGCCATCGCACCACCCATCGCATCCACCTCTTTGACGAGATGGCCCTTGCCGATGCCGCCGATGGACGGATTGCAGCTCATCTGGCCAAGCGTCTCGATGTTGTGGCTCAGCAGCAGCGTCTGACAGCCCATGCGCGCAGCGGCGAGTGCAGCTTCAGTGCCGGCGTGGCCACCACCGACGACAATGACATCGAATTCTTTTGGGTAAAGCATGGACGAACCTCCTCCGGGAGGCTGGCGGGAATCATTCGGGATGCCGAATTATAGCGGCAATCGCTGCTGCTTTTTTGCGCAGCGGCATGTTTCACGTGAAACATGCTGTTTCGACAACTTGGCTGTGTTCCACGTGAAACAAAAGCGTTGGGTGCGGCGTTGGGTGCATGACGCGGCTTTCCGTTTTCCAGCTTTGCCGGTTAATGTCACCGCCCCCCTGCTCCCGCAGATACGCGGCAATCCCGCTCGACCCGCTTGCCAAAGTTGGCTTGCCGCCGGCCGAACCCGGCATTGCGTTCGCACGTCGCCGCTTCCATGTACAGCGGACGTCGGATCTCGATCCGCAGACTGTGGCGATGCACGACCGGCTGCCCGATTCGCGCGATCAGTCGCACGCCCTTGCATGGATCATTGCGGGCCACCGTGTAGCCCATCGCCCGCAGTTCGCCCGCCACTAGCGCCACGACGGTCGACTCGCAGGTGATGTCTTCACTGTTGCCGAGCAGGACGTCAGCCAGTGGCCTGCCGCTCGAATCTGGAGGCGCTCGTAGGCATCGTTCGGCATCGAATGTAGGGGCTCCCGCGCCAAATCGCCCCCAGGCGTGGGCATGCGTTACCTTCACCGTGGCCGACCGGGCGGTAGTCGCTGTCGATCCGGTTGCGTACCTCTTGCAGCGAGGGCTTGCGATCATGGAGCGGCGTGGCCGCATCGAGGTCGTCGGGCAAGCGGTCCGAGTCGATATAGACCCGGCGCCCAGCGTGCCGCCGGCCGGAGGCACAGCATCCCACAGCATCTCGCCTGGTTATCCTCGCCGCCGCGCAGCCTCGGCCCGGACAGCGCAGCGCGGAGGTCGACCGGATATCGCGTGCCGCCATGCGGCGATTCGCATACCAGCGGCAACGCCGCTACCACAGCCCGGAAAGGGGGAACGCCGGCGATGCCGGGATGTCTCGAAATCGTTGCCTATGCCTCAAGCAACTCGGGCAACTCGTACCCAGCACCGCCAGCGCGAGCAGGCGAACGGATTTCACGCAAGGCAGCGCAGACGAAAGGTTGTCCCCTGCCCTGCCGCCGCATCGTTGATTGAGTGCCAACCCGGCACTCTTGTACGACCCACGCAGCAGGTCGATCCATGCCGATGGTGTGACTGTCCGGCACTGCTCGCGCAACGGACTCCATGCCCGCCGAGCCGCCCGCGTCTCCCTTGTTATTCATCACGATCGGCTGCCACGCCTTGCACCCGCCGAACGCCGCCACGAACCGCACCGCGAGAACCAACGGCCGAACCACTGCGGTTCTACACCTCCGCGTCCACCAACGGGCAGCACTGGCTGTGGACGGCAGGCGTACCCAGTGCTGCGCCCGCAATCACCACCGGCTTCGGCCAGATCTCGATCTTGATGCAGGCGCTTCGAGTCCGACATGGACGTAGCCGTGCCACGGCGCTGCCGGGTACGCAACGAGATCACCGCCGACCGCTTGGTGGTGCCGCTCGACCTGCCGATCCACCCCGCGCGGCGATCTCCCGTACATACCGCGTGAGCGGCGCACCCATCCGGCATTTGCGCTGCGTCCTGCGTCGGGCATAGCTGCTGGAAACGGCGGCGCAGGATCTGGATGTGGTTGGCGTGGAAAAATCGGCTGGATAAATAGAACCATCCTAAGAATTATCCAATTTATCCATGCTGTGGATACATGCAAATCACCATGACGCCAATCATTCCAGAGATAGATATTATCGTCACACCAAACAGAGTTATATTCATCGTAAAAATAAAACCAGCCACCAACCCGCCAAGACGCCGGCCCGGCAATCACCTCCACATCCAACTCATGCATAAACAGCGGCCAGCGCCATGTTTGCGCATGATCCGCCCGCGATCACATCATCGTGGTTTTCACCACAGCGATCCGAGGCAGGCAATGTTGAATCCGGACTCCGGGAATGAGGCAGCACGGAAAAGAGATGCGAAAAAGAGAGCCTTGTTGCTAGCTGGCCTCCTCATCTGCGGCGCGGCGGCAGGCGCGGAATGGCTCAATGAATATCGCGCGGCCAGGGTCCTGTACTCCATCTATGGCGGTCATCTCGGCGACACCATCGCCCCTGCCCGTGGCGACAGGAAAATCGCCTTCGAGGTATCGGGCAAGGCCGCGCGGGACATCTTCGATGCCATCGGTCCCGACCGGCGCGACGCCTGCATCACCGACGCCGCCACGAGAAGCCGCTATCTGGACGATGGCAGGTTCGCCTGCCTGCGAAACCGCGAGGGCCAGTACTTCTGCCACTTCGGCTTCGATCTGACCTCGGGCAAGAGCATGGGCGGGGCGGTCTGCTGAACGGCGATGAGGCCATCATTCAGCGGATGTATGCGGCGAGAACGATGGCGACCGCACTTATTCGTCCGGCATATCGAAGTGCTCTCCACCCTCAAGCCGCCTTCCTCACCAACCCCAAATACGTCTCGATCACCTTGGGATTCGCCGCCAGTTCCGCCGCCGGCCCTTCCATCGCCATGTCGCCGGTCTCGATCACGTAGCCGTAGTCGGCCACCTGCAGTGCGGCGCGCGCGTTCTGCTCGATCAGCAGCGTGGCCACGCCAGTCCGGCGCAGGTCGCTGATGATGTGGAAGATCTCCTTCACGATCAGCGGCGCGAGGCCGAGGCTGGGTTCGTCCAGCATCAGCAGTTGCGGCTTGGCCATCAGCGCGCGGCCGACCGCCAGCATCTGGCGCTCGCCGCCGGAGAGCGTGCCGGCGTCCTGGCGGGCGCGCTCCTTGAGGCGAGGGAACAGGCCGTAGACCACCTCCATCTGGTCGAGGAAGTGCTTCTCGCCGGCGCGCTTGCGGCGGTAGGCGCCGAGCACGAGGTTGTCGGCCACGCTCATCGAGGCGAACAGTTCGCGCTTCTCGGGCACCAGGCACATGCCGCGCGCGACTCTCCCCTCCACCGGCAGGCCGGCCATGTCGTGGCCGAGGTAGCTGACCGTGCCCGACGCCGAGCCGCCGGCCGGCAGCGCGCCCATGATGGCGTTGAGCATGGTGGACTTGCCGGCGCCGTTGGGACCGATCACGGTGACGATCCGGCCGGCCTCCACCTTGAGGCTGGCGCCATGCACGGCTTCGACCTTGCCGTAGCGCACGTGGAGGTCCTTCACTTCGAGGACGAGGCTCATGGCTGTCTCCTTACTCCACGCCGCCAAGATAGGCTTCCAGCACCGCCGGGTTCTTCTGCACGTCCTCCGGCACGCCTTCCGCGATGCGCGTGCCGAACTCCATCACCACCAGGCGGTCGGTGAGGTTCATGACGAAGTCCATGTCGTGCTCGACCAGCAGCACGCTCATGCCTTCGCCCTTGAGCTTCCCGAGCAGTTCGGCCAGCGCCTGCTTTTCCTTGTAGCGCAGGCCCGCCGCGGGTTCGTCGAGCAGCAGCAGCGCGGGGTCGCAGCACAACGCGCGCGCGATCTCCAGGATGCGCTGCTGGCCCAGCGCGAGGCTGCCCGCTTCCATGTACATGCAGTCGGCCAGGCCCACGCGCTCGAGCTGGCGCGCGGCCTCGAACAGCAGCTTGCCTTCCTCGGCCCGGTTCATGCGCAGGATCGCCGCGGCCACGCCGCCCTGCGCCGCGAAGTCGCCGCGCAGGTGCGCGCCGATCGCCACGTTCTCGAGCACCGTCATGGCCGGCAGCAGATGCACGTGCTGGAAGGTGCGGCCGATGCCGCGCTTGACGATCTCGCGCGACGGCAGCCCCGAGACCGGCTCGCCGCGGTAGCGCACCTCGCCGCGCGTGACCGGCAGCACGCCGGTGACGAGATTGAAGGTAGTGGACTTGCCCGCGCCGTTGGGGCCGATCAGCCCGACGATCTCGCCGGCATGCACCTGGAAGCTGACATCGTTGACCGCCACCAGCCCGCCGAACTCCTTGCGCGCGGCGCGCACGTCGAGGATCAGCTCGCCGGCCCGCGGCTTCTCGCGCTGCGGCAGCGGCTCGGCGTGCCGTGGCGCGAGCGCCGGCGGGCCGCCCGGGAACAGCTTGCGGACGAACGGCCAGATGCCGTCGCGCGCATGCTGCAGCAGCAGCACCATCAGCACGCCGAACACGATGGTCTCGAAGTTGCCGTTGGCGCCGAGCAGCTTCGGCAGCACGCCCTGCAGCACGTCCTTGAGGATGGTGAGGATGCCGGCGCCGAGCACCGCGCCCCACACATGCCCGACGCCGCCCACCACCGCCATGAACAGGTACTCGATGCCGTAGTTCAGGCCGAACGGCGTCGGGTTCACCGCGCGCTGCAGGTGCGCGTAGAGAAAGCCCGAGATGCAGGCCAGCACCGCCGCCACCACGAACACCACCACCTTCATCCACGCCGTGTTCACGCCCATCGCCTCGGCCATCGTGCCGCCGCCCTTGAGCGCGCGGATGGCGCGGCCCGGGCGCGAGTCGAGCAGGTTGTCCATGGCGATGGCCGCCAGCAGCACCACGGCCCAGATCAGGTAGAACATCGCGCGCCCGGAAGCCAGCTCGATGCCGAGCACGCGCAGCACCGGAATGCCGTTGAGGCCGTCGTACTTGCCGAGGAACTCCAGGTTGCCGAACAGGAAGAACAGCGACAGGCCCCACGCGATGGTGGCCAGCGGCAGGTAGTGCCCGGACATGCGCATGGTGATGAGCCCGATCACGTAGGCCGAGGCCATCGTGATGACCAGCCCCACCAGCAGGCCGAACCACGGCGACAGCCCGAACCGCGTGGTGAGGTACGCCGTGCTGTAGGCGCCCAGCCCGACGAACGCGGCCTGGCCGAACGAGGTCATGCCGCCCACGCCGGTGAGCAGCACCAGCCCGATGGCGACGATGCCGTACAGGCCGATGTAGTTGCCCAGCGTGATCCAGAACTCCGGCGTGGGCAGCACCGGCAGCAGCGCCAGCACCACGGCGAAGGCCAGCAGGCAGAGGCGGTTGCGGCCCGCCGCGCTGCCCGGCTTGTGCGCCTTGTGCGCCTTGTGCGCCCTGTCCACCTTGTCCGCGCCGCCGGCCACGGCGCCCTTGCCGTCCGCGTTCTTGACGTTTGCATTGCTCATGGCCTGCTCCTTATTCCTCGTCTTCCACGTGCTTGCCGTTGAGCGAGCGCCACAGCAGCACGGGCAGGATCAGGGTGAACACGATGACCTCCTTGAACGCGCTGGCCCAGAAGGACGAATACGATTCGAGCAGCCCGACGAGGACGGCGCCCGCGGCCGCCACCGGATAGCTCACCAGCCCGCCAACGATGGCGCCGACGAAGCCCTTGAGGCCAATCAGGAAACCGGACTCGTAATAGACCGTGGTCAGTGGCGCGATCAGGATGCCGCACAGCGCGCCCATTGCCGCGGCCAGCGTGAACGACAGGCGCCCGGCCTGCGTGGTGCCGATGCCCACCAGGCGCGCGCCGAGCCGGTTGACGGCGGTGGCGCGCAGCGCCTTGCCGGTGAGCGTGCGCTCGAAGTAGAAGTACAGCGCGGCGATCAGCAGGCCCGACACGCCCACCACCCACAGGCTCTGCCCCGACACCGTCAGGCTGCCCACCTCGAAGCGCGCCTCGGAGAACGCCGTGGTGCGCGAGCCCTCCGCGCCGAACATCACCAGCCCCAGCCCCACCAGCGCGAAGTGCACGCCGACCGAGACGATCAGCAGCACCAGCGTGCTGGCCTCGGCCAGCGGCTGGTAGGCCAGGCGGTACAGCATCGGACCCAGCGGAATCACGATCAGCAGCGTGAGCGCGATCTGCGCGGCCATCGGCATCGGCTGCGCGCCGTATTGCTGCGCCAGCAGGTGCACCGCGAGCGGAAACGCGAGGTACTTGCCCGCCAGCACCGCCAGCCGCGTGCCCGCGGTGCGGCGCAGTTCGGCGTTGCGCAGCACCGTCGCGGTGTCGTAGACGAAGGTCAGCGCGCCCATGCCCAGCAGCAGCCAGCTGCTCTGCGGCGCGTGGCCGGCCTGGATCGCCGCCAGCGTGAGCGCGCCGTAGGCGACGAACTCCCCTTGCGGAATGAAGATGACGCGCGTCACCGAGAACACCAGCACCAGGGCCAGCGCCAGCAGCGCGTAGATGGCACCCGAGGTGATCCCGTCCTGCGCCAGGATGGCGGCAATCGAGAGGTCCATTGTCTCCCCGTATTTGTTTGATATGCCCGGCCGGCGGGGGGCGCCGGCGGGCTGGCATCACGGATTACGAAATAGTAAACAAGTTACGCATAGCGAAAATCCCGACCAACCCTAGCTTGCGCGGCACGAGCCGCCGCGACAGCACGGCGAGACAAACAAAAAGGGCGCATGGCTGACCATGCGCCCTGCCCTGGCTTCAGCCCCGAAGCCGGCCTACTTGGTCTGCAGCTTCCACTTGCCGTCGGCGATCAGCACCATCACGCGCGCGCGCTGGTCGAGGCCGAGATGGTCGTTCGCCGTCATGTTCATGATGCCGTGCGAGATCGGCAGCTCCCTGGTCTGCTCCATCGCGTCGCGCAGTCCCTTGCGGAATTCCCTGGTGCCGGGCTGGCCCTTCTTCAGCGCTTCCGGGATCGCGCGCTGCAGCAGCAGGCCCGCGTCCCAGGCATGGCCGCCGAACGTGGAGACCTGTCCGCCGAAGGCTTTCTCGTAGGCCGTCTTGTAGGCCAGCGCGGGCTTCTTCACCGGGTTGCCGTCGGGCAGTTGCTCGGCCACCAGCAGCGGGCCGGCCGGCAGGAAGGTGCCTTCGCAATCCTTGGCGCAGACGCGCAGGAAGTCCGCGTTGGCCACGCCGTGCGTCTGGTAGATCCTGCCCTTCCAGCCGCGCTCCTTGAGCGCCTTGGCCGGCAGCGCGGCGGGCGTGCCCGAGCCGGCGATCAGCACCGCGTCCGGGTTGGCGGCCATCATCTTCAGCACCTGGCCCGTGACCGAGGTGTCGGTGCGCGCGAAGCGCTCGTTGGCCACCACCTTGATCTTGCGCATCTCGCCGACCTTGGCGAACTCCTGCGCCCAACTGTCGCCGTAGGCGTCCGCGAAGCCGATGAACGCCACCGTCTTCACGTTGTGGTCGGTCATGTGCTCGGCGATGGCGGTCGCCATGTGCGAGTCGTTCTGCGGCGTCTTGAAGACCCATGCGCGCTTGGCGTCCATCGGTTCGATGATGCGCGCCGAGGCAGCCAGCGTGATCATCGGCGTCTCGTTCTCGGCCGCCACGTCGACCATCGCCAGCGAGTTCGGCGTGACGGTGGAGCCGATCACCACGTCGACCTTGTCCTCGCTGATCAGCTTGCGCGTGTTCTTGACCGCGGTGGTGGTGTCGGAGGCGTCGTCGAGCACGATGTACTCGATCTTCTTGCCGGCGATCTCCTTCGGCAGCAGCGAGATGGTGTTCTTCTCGGGGATGCCCAGCGAAGCCGCGGGGCCCGTGGCCGAAACCGTCACCCCTACCTTGACCTGTGCGCTGGCGGTGCCCGCGCACAGGGCGGCGGCGGCGAAAGCCAGCAGGCTGGCGCGCTTGAATGTCATCGTGTCTCCTCCGTTGCGGCAAACGAAAAGGGCATCCGCGCCGGCTTGCGGCCGGTCGGATGCCCCGGTCTGGTCTTCTTGGGCCCGATCTCGTGCCTGCCCTTGTGCCTGCCTGTCTTGGTCTTGTTCCGGTGTCCTCGCGGACCCGTGTCCAGGCGCAACGCCGGCGCCTGCCTGCTGCCCGGCGCGCGCCGAACCCGTCCGCCGCGCACCGCCTATCTCCCGTCCTGCGCGTCCACCCCGGCGGCACGTTGCCACTGATGTCGCCGATGCGGCTGATGCGGCTGATGTCGCTGATTCGCCGACCGCACGGTCGGGAATGCGTAGCGAGTCTAGCAACAGCGATATGACGCGCAAAGCAGGATTAACCCGGAGCGCCGCCCGCGCGACACACCGCGCGCCGCCGCGCAGATGTCGCGCTCAATGCCCGAACGCATCCCACGCGGTCTTCACGATCAGCGCCGCCACCACCACGATGAACACGCGCCGCACGAAGCCGCTGCCGTGCTTGAGCGCCAGCCGGCTGCCCACCTGGCTGCCCGCCACGTTGGCCACCGCCATCACCAGGCCGAGCTGCCACCACACGTGCCCCTTGGCCGCCAGCAGCAGCAGGGCCGCGAGGTTGGTGGCGAGGTTGACCACCTTGGTCGAGGCCGAGGCGTGCAGGAAGTCGTAGCCGAACACGCGCACGAACACGATCATCAGGAAGCTGCCGGTGCCGGGACCGAACACGCCGTCGTAGAAGCCGATCGCCGCGCCGGCCAGCAGCGCCGCCGCGCGCTCCCGGCCGCCCGAGAGCGTGGGCGCGTGCTCGGTGCCCAGGTTTTTCTTGGCCACCGTGTAGACCAGCAGGATCACCAGCACGAACGGCAGCGACTTGCGCAGCGGCCCGGCCGGAATCAGCGTCAGCGCATAGGCGCCCGCCATCGAGAAGGCGAACGCCGACAGCATCGCCGGCAGGGTCGCGCCCCAGTAGATGCGCACGCTGCGCCCGTAGCGCACCGCCGCGTTGGCGGTGCCCGAGAGCGAGGCGATCTTGTTGGTGCCGATCAGCGTGGCCGGCGGCATGCCGGGATAGGCCGAGAACAGGGCCGGGATCTGCACCAGCCCGCCGCCGCCGGCGACAGCATCGATCAGGCCGGCAAGAAAGGCGGCGACAGCGAGAAACGCGAATTCCATGAACGCTCGGGAAACGGAGAAGGGATGAAGGAGGAAGGCGAAAGCGGAAGCGGTGATGGCGACGATGGCGACAATGGCGACGGCCGCGGAAAACGGCGCGCCGATGGCGCCGCCTCAGCCAAGATGCTTGTGCGCGGGCGCCAGGCCGCGATGCCACAAGCCGCCGGCATGTGGCCCGAAACCCGCGGCCGCCGCCTGCGGCGCCGTCAGCAGCGCGGGCGCGAGCAGCAGGTGGCGCACGCCGTGCGCCCGGCACCAGTCGGCCAGCAGGCCGCAGCAGGCCAGCAGCAGCGCCGCATCCCGCGCGGCGGATTGTGCATCGTCTCCGGCGACTGGCGGCATCCACCATTCCGCGGCGAACGCCGCCAGGCCGCCAAGGCCGAGATGCGGCACCAGCGTGGCCGGCAGGCAGCCCAGCAGCGCCGCCCCGCCCTCGCCCGCCGCGGCCACATCGGAAGCCACCGTGTCGGCAGCACCTTCGGCCGCAGCCTCGGCCACCACGCAGGCGCCGCGCTCGGGCCGCGCCAGCAGGCTCTCCACCAGCGCCTGCCGCGCGCGCGCGGCGGCCACCGGCAGCGGCTGCGCGGCCTGGAGCCAGGCGTCCAGCCGCCCGGCATCGGCCGTAACCGCGAGGCGCACGCGGGGCGATACGGCGGGCATCGACGGAACAGGCGCATCCTGCCGCTCATGAGATGCATGAGACGCATGAGGCAGCAAAGGGGAAGAATCGGAAGACATGGCGGGCACGGAAGGTGGAGACGGATTGTCTCATGTGGCCCTGGCCGTCCTTATGCAGATTCCGCATGGCGCGCTCCGGCGCACCAAAGTCGGGCACGAAAGCGGTGCGCGCGGACATGAAAAAAGGCGTTGCCAGGGATCACCCGGCAACGCCCTCGTCTTATATTGACACTGCAGCCTAGTGACCGCGCGCCTGTCGTCTCCTCGCTTCCGCCTCCATCTAACCTGCGAAAACCGTATATGCAATGTAACGAAGCGGTGCGTTTTGGACAAGCTAGAAGAAACCCTAGCCCCAAAATCGGGCATGTCTCCCCGTGATCACTCGCGGGCCCTGCCCAAGCGGGCCAGCAACTCGCCCATGATGCCGCGCCGGAAGGTCAGCACGCAGATCACGAAGATCACGCCGGTGACCATCGTCACCGACTCGCCCAGCGAGCCGAACCACTCGATGCCGGTGGCCGAGGCCAGGAAATTGCCGATGTCGCCGAGCTTGTTCTCCAGCGCCACCACCACGAAGGCGCCCACCAGCGGGCCCGACAGCGTGCCCAGGCCGCCCACCAGCGTCATCAGGATCACCGAGCCCGACATCGACCAGTGCACGTCGGTCAGCGTGGCGAAGCCCAGCACCAGCGCCTTGATCGAGCCGGCCAGCCCGGACAGCGCCGCCGACAGCACGAACACCATCAGCTTGAAGCGGTCGGTGCCGTAGCCCAGCGAGATGGTGCGCGGCTCGTTTTCCTTGATCGCCTTGAGGATCTGCCCGAACGGCGAATGCACGGTGCGCACGATCAGCGCGAAGGCCAGCACGATGATCAGCAGCGCCACGTAGTACAGCGTCAGGTCGCTGTCCAGCGGCAGCACGCCGAACAGCTTGCCGCGCGGAATGCCCTGCAGGCCGTCCTCGCCGCCGGTGTAGGGCACCTGCAGGCAGAAGAAGAACAGCATCTGCGCCAGCGCCAGCGTGATCATGGAGAAATAGATGCCCTGGCGGCGGATCGCGATCCAGCCCACCACGTAGCCGATCACCGCGCCGGTCAGCGTGCCCAGCACCAGCCCCACCTCCGGCGTCACGCCCCACACCTTCATGGCATGGCCGGCCATGTAGGCGGCGCCGCCGAAGAAGGCCGCGTGCCCGAACGACAGCAGCCCGGTGTAGCCGATCAGCAGGTTGAACGCGCACGCGAACAGCGCGAAGCACAGCACCTTGAGCACGAACACCGGATACGCCCCGGCCATCGGCGCCACCAGCAGCGCCACCAGCAGCAATCCATACCCCAGCCACAGTTTCTTCTGCACGCCCCGCCCCTGTCTTGTCTGCCCGGCGGCCGTGGCCGCGCCCGATGTCTGGCTCATCACTTCTCCCTCCCGAACAGCCCGGCCGGGCGCAGCATCAGCACGATCACCATGATGAAGAACACCACCGTGGACGACGCTTCGGGGTAGAACACCTTGGTCAGCCCCTCGATCACGCCCAGCCCCAGGCCGGTGAGGATCGAGCCCATGATCGAGCCCATGCCGCCGATCACCACCACGGCGAACACGATGATGATCAGGTTCTGCCCCATCAGCGGCGAGATCTGGATCACCGGCGCGGCCAGCACGCCGGCGAACGCCGCCAGCGCCACGCCGAAGCCGTAGGTCAGCGTCACCATCAGCGGCACGTTGACGCCGAACGCCTCCACCAGCTTGGGGTTCTCGGTGCCGGCGCGCAGGTAGGCGCCGAGCTTGGTCTTCTCGATCAGGAACCACGTGGCGAAGCACACCGCCAGCGACGCCACCACCACCCAGGCGCGGTAGTTGGGCAGGATCATGAAGCCGAGGTCGGTCGCGCCGGAGAGCAGCTCCGGCGTCGAGTACGGCAGGCCGGACACGCCGTAGATCGAGCGGAAGATGCCTTCGATCACCAGCGTGATGCCCAGCGTGAGCAGCAGGCCGTAGATATGGTCGAGCTTGTAGATCCAGCGCAGCATGGTGCGCTCGATCACCACCCCGAGCAGCGCCACCACCAGCGGCGACAGCACCAGCATCACCCAGTAGTTGAGCTCGAAGTAGTTCATGCCCATCCAGGCCAGCACCGCGCCCAGCATGAACAGCGCCCCGTGGGCGAAATTGATGACGTTGAGCAGGCCGAAGATCACCGCCAGGCCAAGGCTCAGCATCGCGTAGAAAGCACCGTTGACCAGCCCCAGCAGCAACTGGGACAGCATGGCGGGCAAGGGAATACCGAAGATGTCCATCGCGGGCGTTACCGTTCGCGCGCCGGCCGGGAGGCGCGATGGCCTCCCGCGCGGGCGCAGTCAGATGAAGCGAAGCCGCGGCGCCCGCAACCCGGGCCGCCGCGGCGGGGACAGCACTCGCAGCTCAGGCGCTCACTTCTTCAGCAGCGCGCACTTCGATTCCGCCACCGTGGTGAAGGCCTGGTCGCCCGGGATGGTGGCGGCCACCTTCAGGTAGTCCCACGGCTTCTTCGACTCCGCCGGCGACTTCACCTGCATCAGGTACATGTCGTGGATGGCGCGGCCGTCCTGGCGGATGTAGCCCTTGGTGTAGAAGTCGTCGATCTTGGCCTTCTTCAGCTCGGCCATGACCTTGTCCGGATCGTCCGTCTTGGCCGTCTCCACCGCCCTCAGGTAGGTGCGGATGGCGGAGTAGTCGGCGGCCTGCAGGCTGCTCGGCATCTTCTTGGTCTTGCCGAAGAAACGCGTGGCGAACTTGCGCGTCTCGTCGTTCATGTCCCAGTACCAGCTGTCGGTCATCAGCAGGCCTTCGGTGTTCTTCAGCCCCAGGCTGTGCACGTCGTTGATGAACATCAGCAGCCCGGCGATCTTCATCGACTTGGTGATGCCGAATTCCTTGGCCGCCTTGATCGCGTTGATGGTGTCGCCGCCGGCATTGGCCAGGCCCAGGATCTGCGCCTTGGACGACTGCGCCTGCAGCAGGAACGAGGAGAAGTCGGATGCGTTGAGCGGATGGCGCACCTGGCCCACCACGGTGCCGCCGTTGGCCTTCACCACCGCCGCGGTGTCCTGCTCGAGCGAGTGGCCGAACGCGTAGTCGGCGGTCAGGAAGAACCACGACTTGCCGCCCTGCTTGACCACCGCGCTGCCGGTGCCCTTGGCCAGCGCCACCGTGTCGTATGCGTAGTGCACCGTGTACGGCGAGCACTCCTCGTTGGTCAGGCGCGCCGAGCCGGCGCCGATGTTGAAGTAGACCTTCTTCTTCTCCGCCGCCACCTTGGCCATCGCCAGGCCGGTGGCGGAGTTGGTGCCGCCGAGCAGCATGTCCAGGCCCTGCTGGTCCATCCATTCGCGCGCCTTCGAGGCGGCGATGTCGGCCTTGTTCTGGTGATCGGCCGAGACCAGCTCGATCGGCTTGCCCAGCGCCTTGCCGCCCGCGTCCTCGATCGCCATCTTGATGGCTTCGAGGCCGGCCGGGCCGTCGATGTCGGCATACAGGCCCGACATGTCGGTGATGTAGCCGATCTTGACCGTATCGCCCGAAACCTGTGCCGAGGCCGAGCCCGTTGCCACGCCCGTTACGATGGCCGCCAGAGCAGCCGCCAGCCGAGTCATTTTCATTACCTGTCTCCTTAGTTTCGGCGGCACTTGTCGCCACCCGTTCCTGCCCTGAAACAAATGCCCGCGATGCCCGCGCGCGGCGCGCGCCGCATCAGACCCCGAGCAGCTCGTTGAGCACCGGCATCTTGGCCTGCAGTTCCGCCGCTGCGAAACGCTCGACGATGGTGCCGTGCTCCATCACGTAAAAGCGGTCGGCCAGCGGCGCGGCGAAGCGGAAGTTCTGCTCCACCATCACCACCGTGTAGCCCTTCTTCTTGAGCATCAGGATCATGCGCGCCAGCGCCTGCACGATCACCGGCGCGAGGCCCTCGGAGATCTCGTCGAGCAGCAGCAGGTTGGCGCCGGTGCGCAGGATGCGCCCCACCGCCAGCATCTGCTGCTCGCCGCCCGACAGGCGCGTGCCCTGGCTCTGGCGGCGCTCCTTGAGGTTGGGGAACATCTCGTAGATCTCGGCCTCGCTCATGCCGGCGCCGCCATTGCCGCCGCCCTTGCCCTTGAGCAGCGGCGGCAGCATCAGGTTCTCCTCGCACGACAGGCTGGCGAAGATGCCGCGCTCCTCCGGGCAGTAGCCGATGCCGCAATGCGCGATCTTGTGCGTGGGCATGCCGATGGTCTCGGTGCCGTTGACGCGGATCGAGCCCTTGCGCTGGCCGGTCAGGCCCATGATGGCGCGCAGCGTGGTGGTGCGCCCGGCGCCGTTGCGGCCCAGCAGCGTGACCACCTCGCCGCGGTTCACGGTCAGGTCCACGCCGTGCAGAATGTGCGATTCGCCGTACCAGGCGTGCAGGTCCTTGATTTCGAGTGCGGGCGTCGCCGATGTTGTGCTCATGCGGATTCCTCAGTGCGCGCCCTGCAGCTCGGCCTCGACGGTGCCCATGTAGGCTTCCATCACGCGCGGGTCCTTCGACACCTCCGCGTAGGGCCCCTCGGCGAGAATCGCGCCGCGCTGCAATACGGTGATCTTGTCGGCGATCGACGACACCACGTTCATGTTGTGCTCGACCATCAGGATGGTGCGCCCGGCCGCCACCTGGCGGATCAGCTCGGTGACGCGCGCCACGTCCTCGTGGCCCATGCCCTGCGTGGGCTCGTCCAGCAGCATCAGCTCCGGCTCCATCGCCAGCGTAGTGGCGATCTCGAGCGCGCGCTTGCGGCCGTACGGCAGGTTGACGGTGACGATCTGCGCGGCGTCGGCCAGGCCGACCTGCTCGAGCAGGTCCATGCTGCGCTCGTTGAGCACGTCGAGCGTGCGCTCGCTGCGCCAGAAATGGTAGGACGTGCCGAGCTGGCGCTGCAGGCCGATGCGCACGTTCTCCAGCACCGTCAGGTGCGGGAACACCGCCGAGATCTGGAACGAGCGGATCACGCCGCGCCGCGCGATCTGCGCGGGCGCTTCGCGCGTGATGTCGATGCCGTTGAAGAGAATGGTCCCCGTGGTCGGCTCGAGGAACTTCGTCAGCAGGTTGAAGCATGTCGTCTTGCCGGCGCCGTTGGGGCCGATCAAGGCATGGATGGAGCCGCGCCGCACCTTCAGGTTGACGTCGCTTACCGCGGTGAACCCCTTGAATTCCTTCGTGAGGTTCCGCGTCTCGAGGATCGTGTCTTGCTCGCTCATGGTCTCCTGCCCGCCCTCTTGTCGCGGCGCCGGCTTCTGGTCGGCACCGCCAAATGGTCAGAACCGTGGCGCTGTTTGCGCCACCACCGCACGAGTCACGCCAATCCAGTCGCGCTCCCCGTGGCTGTCGCGGCTTGCTGCGGCTTGTCTGCCGCTTATGCGCCGCTTGTCTTTTTTTGTTGCCGCCGATGCGGTCATGCACCCGCGCCGTGCGCCGGGCCTTCAACGCGCGACGCGCCCTGGGTAGGGCGCGCCAATGTGAGCGCTGCTGCACGGCATCTGGGCGTCTATTGTGTGCGTCTGCTGCGTCGCAAAACATCCGGGTTTGCACTGATCATGAAACATGAACCAGATGTCAGGTCCGGCAGTCAGGTCCGGGGCTCAGGTCCGTGCCGCCGCGCCGCCCTTCGCATGGAGCGCGTCGGGCACGCTGGCCGCGGCGGCGGTGCCGGCAGCAGCAGCCGTCGCCGCCGTGCCGCCGATGCGCCGGCGGCGGTCCTCGCGGATCATGTCGCTGGCGCGCTCGGCGATCATGATGGTCGGCGAGTTGGTGTTGCCCGACGTGATCAGCGGCATCACCGACGCATCCACCACGCGCAGCCCGTCGACGCCGATCACGCGCAGGCGCTGATCCACCACCGCGTCCGGATCGTCCGCGCGCCCCATGCGGCAGGTGCCGACCGGGTGGAAGATGGTGGTGCCGATCTCGCCGGCGGCCTGCGCCAGCTGCGCGTCGGTCTCGAAGGCCGGGCCCGGCAGCCATTCCTGCGGCTTGTACGGCGCCAGCGCCGGCGCGGCCACGATGCGCCGCGTCAGCCGCAGCGAGTCCGCGGCCACCTTGCGGTCTTCTTCGGTGGCGAGGTAGTTGGGCTCGATCAGCGGCGCCTTGCGGAAATCGGCGTCGCCGATGTGCACGCTGCCGCGCGAGGTCGGGCGCAGGTTGCACACGCTCGCGGTGAACGCGTTGAAGCGGTGCAGCGGATCGCCGAACTTGTCGAGCGACAGCGGCTGCACGTGGTACTCCAGGTTGGCGCGCGCCTGCGTGGCGTCCGAGCGCGCGAACGCGCCCAGCTGCGACGGCGCCATGCTCATCGGCCCGCTCTGGTTGATCGCGTACTGCAGGCCGATGCCGAGCTTGCCCCACCAGCTTGCCGCGCGCGTGTTGAGCGTGCGCACGCCCTCCACCTTGACCACGGTGCGCAGCTGCAGGTGGTCCTGCAGGTTCTCGCCCACGCCCGGCAGCGCATGGCGCACCGCGATGCCGAGCGCGCCCAGGCGCTCGGGCTGGCCGATGCCGGACAGCTCCAGCAGCTGCGGCGAATTGACCGCGCCGGCCGCGAGGATGACTTCCTCGCGCGCCGCGGCCGCATGCGCGGCGCCGCCGCCCAGATAGGCCACGCCGCTGCAGCGGCGGGCATCGAAGTTCAGCGCGCTGACCTGCGCGCCGGTGATGATGGTCAGGTTGGGCCGCTCGGCCGCGCGCCGCAGGAAGGCCTTGGCGGTGTTCCAGCGGATGCCGCGGCGCTGGTTGACCTCGAAGTAGCCCACGCCGAAGTTGTCGCCGCGGTTGAAGTCGTCGGTGCGCGGGATGCCGGCCTGCCCGGCCGCGTCGATGAAGCGCTCCAGGATGTCCCAGCGCAGCCGCTGGCCCTCCACGCGCCACTCGCCGCCGGCGCCGTGGAACGCGCTGGCGCCGCGGTGATGGTCCTCGCTGCGCTTGAACAGCGGCAGCACATTGTCCCAGCGCCAGCCGTCGTCGCCGGTCAGGCGCGCCCAGTCGTCGTAGTCCTCGCGCTGGCCGCGCATGTAGATCATGCCGTTGATCGACGACGAGCCGCCCAGCACGCGCCCGCGCGGATAACCGAGCGCGCGGCCGTTGAGCCCGGCCTGCGCGGTGGTGCGGTACATCCAGTCGGTGCGCGGGTTGCCGATGCAGTACAGGTAGCCCACCGGGATGTGAATCCAGTGATAGTCGTCGCGCCCGCCCGCCTCGAGCAGCAGCACGCTCACGTCGGGGTCCTGGGTCAGGCGGTTGGCCAGCACGCAGCCGGCCGATCCCGCGCCGACGATGATGTAGTCGTAAGTCTCCATGCTTTTGTCTTTGTCTGGCCTTGCGCCGCGGTTGCAATGGTTGAAGATGGGCCTGCGCCGGGGCGCGGCCTGCCGGTCTTGGGCCGTCGTGGCGCGCGATGGTTCACGCGCCCGCGGTCATGCCTGCGGTTGCAGGTGCTGGCGCAGCCAGCCGGCCAGCGCGGCGAACACCTCGCCGCGCAGCGGCTGCGCTTCGTTGAAGATCTCATGGTAGCCGCCGTCGAACCAGCGCATCTCGCGCAGGTCCGGCGGCGCGGCGTCGAAGAAGCGGCGGCTGCCGGCCGCGTCGACGATGCGGTCGGCGCCGGCCACCAGCAGCAGCGCGGGGGCTTCGAGCAGCGGCGCGTCGGCCTGCGCCTGCGCCATGCCGCGCACGAAGGTCTCCAGCACGCCGGCGCTGATGGTGCCCTGCACCAGCGGGTCGGCGCGGTACTGCGCCACCACCGCCGCGTCGTGCGACAGGTAGCGCGCCTCGATCGGATTGGGCACGCGCAGGTTCGGCGCCAGCGTCAGCAGCGCGCGGTGCAGCATCAGCATCGCGCCGGACAGGCGCAGCGCCAGCGCCGGCGACGACAGCACCAGCGCGCGCACCGGCCGCACGCGCGCGGTGGCGAAGCGCGCCGCCACCAGCCCGCCCATGCTGTGGCCCAGCAGGAACGGCAGTTCCTGCCATTGGCCCACGGCGGCGTCATGGATCTCGGCAAGGTCTTCGACGTAGATGTCGGGATGCGGCGCCACCATGCGCGCGCCGCCGCTGGCGCCGTGGCCGCGCTGGTCGTAGGCGCGCACGCGCAGGCCCAGGCCGCACAGCAATTCGGCCACATGCTGGTAGCGCCCGCAGTGCTCGGCCAGGCCGTGCACCAGCAGCAGCGAGCCGGTGGCTTCGGGGAACAGGGCGGGATCGGGCTGCCAGGTGCGCAGCAGCAGCTCGGTGCCGTCGCGCATGCGCTGGCGGCTCTCGGCGGGCACCAGCGGCCGCGCGGGCGCGCCCTGGTCCTCATCCGGGCCGGCGTACCCACCCGCGCCCGGCGCGGGCCGCGGCGCGCCGCCGGGCTCGGCGGGAACAGCAGGGACAGCGGTACTCGGTTGGTCCATCCGTTTGGTCTCCATGTCCGTTCCGCTCGCGTTGCGCCCGCCGGCGCGCCTGTGCCGGGGCGCGGCTAGGCCGCCGCGCCGTGGCGGTGGCAGGATGGCAGCGCCATGTCGCCATCGCCGCCGCCATCGCCATCCGCGTCTCTGTCCGCTTCTCTGCCCGCTTTTCCGTCGACTTCGCCGTCGCCGAGCCGCGCCATGTCGGCCAGGATCGGGCAATCCGGCCGGTGGTCGCCGCTGCACGCCTCGGCCAGTTGGCGCAGCGTGTCGCGCATGGCGGCCAGCTCGGCGATGCGCTGCTCCAGGTCCGCCACGTGGCGCAGGGTCAGCGCCTTGACGTCGGCGCTGGCGCGCGCGCGGTCGTGCCACAGCGACAGCAGGCCGCGGATCTCGTCCAGCGAGAACCCGAGATTACGGGCCCGCCGCACGAAGCGCAAGGTGTGCACCGCGCGCTCGTCGTAGCGGCGGTAGCCGCCCTCGCTGCGCGGCGGCGGCGCCACCAGGCCGATCGCTTCGTAGTGCCGGATCATCTTGGCGGACACGCCCGAGGCCTGTGCCGCATCGCCGATATTCATGCTTGTTCTCCCGCCGGTTTCCAGCGCCGCAGCAGCAGCGCGTTGCCGACCACGCTCACGCTGGAGAACGCCATCGCCGCGCCCGCCACCACCGGGTTGAGCAGGCCGGCCGCCGCCAGCGGGATGCCGATCACATTGTAGAAGAAGGCCCAGAACAGGTTCTCGCGGATCTTGCGCACGGTGCGGTGCGAGATGCCCAGCGCGTCGGCCACCAGCGCCGGGTCGCCGCGCATCAGCGTGATGCCGGCGGCATGCATGGCCACGTCGGTGCCGGTCGACATGGCGATGCCCACGTCGGCCGCGGCCAGCGCCGGCGCGTCGTTGATGCCGTCGCCGACCATCGCCACCACCGCGCCGCCGGCCTTGAGCGCCAGCACGCGCTCGGCCTTGTCGGCGGGCAGCACCTCGGCCTGCACTTCGTCGATGCCGAGCGCCTCGGCCACGCGCGCGGCGGCGCCGCGGTTGTCGCCCGACAGCATCACGGTGCGCACGCCGGCCGCGCGCAGCCGCTCGATGGCGCGGCGCGCGCCGGGCTTGATGGCGTCGCCGAAGGCCACCAGCCCCAGCACGCGCGGCGCGCCGGCCACGCCGGCATCGATCAGCCACGACACCGTGCGCCCTTCGTCCTGCAGCGCCTGCGCGCGCGCCTGCAGCGTACCCGCCGCCGCGCCCAGCGAGGCGCGCAGCCGCTCGCTGCCGAGCTGCAGCGCCATGCCCCCGACCGTGCCGGCCAGGCCCACGCCCGGCAGCGCGCGCACCTCGGCGGCGGCCGGCGCCGTCACGCCGCGCGCGCGTGCCGCGGCCAGCACCGCGTGCGCGAGCGGATGCTCGCTGCCGGCCTGCAGCGCGGCCAGCAGCGCCAGCACGCGCAGTGCCTCGCCGTCGCCCGCGCCCTCCGGCACCGCCAGCGCCACCACTTCCGGCTTGCCGACCGTGAGCGTGCCGGTCTTGTCGAAGGCCACCACCTTGACGCGGTGCGCCACTTCGAGCGCCTCGGCGTCCTTGATCAGGATGCCGGCGCGCGCGCCGGCGCCGGTGCCGGCCATGATGGCGGTCGGCGTGGCCAGCCCCAGTGCGCACGGACAGGCGATCACCAGCACCGCCACCGCGTTGAGCAGCGCCGCTTCCCAGTTGCCGCCGAGCACGCCCCAGCCCAGCAGCGTGAGCAGCGCGATGCCCAGCACCACCGGCACGAACACCGCGCTGACGCTGTCGACCATGCGCTGGATCGGCGCCTTGGCCGCCTGCGCGTGCTCCACCATGCGGATGATGCGCGCCAGCACCGTTTCCGCGCCCACCGCCACGGTGCGCGCCACCAGCCGGCCTTCGTAGTTGATGGCGCCGCCGGTGAGGCGGTCGCCGGGCGCCTTGGGCACCGGCAGGCTCTCGCCGGTGAGCATCGATTCGTCGGCATGGCTGGTGCCCTCGGTCACTTCGGCGTCCACCGGCACGCGCGCGCCCGGCAGCACCACGATCTCGTCGCCCACCCGCACCGACGCCAGCGGCACCGTGGCCTCCACGCCGGCGCGGCGCACGATGGCGCTGTCCGGGCGCAGCGCCGCCAGCGCGCGGATCGCCTCCGCGGTCTGGCGCTTGGCGCGCGTCTCCATCCACTTGCCCAGGCGCACCAGCGTGATGACCACCGCCGCGCTCTCGAAATACAGGTGCGGCATGCCGTCCGCGCCGCGCCACATCAGCCACAGCGACAGGCCGTAGGCCGCCGAGGTGCCGAGCGCGACCAGCAGGTCCATGTTGCCGGCGCCGGCGCGCGCGGCCTTCCAGCCCGCCTTGTAGAAGCGCCAGCCGAACACGAACTGCACCGGCGTGGCCAGCAGCCACTGCACCCACGCCGGCAGCATCCAGTGCACGCCGAACCACCCGGCCACCATCGGCGCCACCAGCGGCAGCGACAGCGCGGCCGCGAGCGCCACCGGCCACGGCCCGGACCAGAAGCTCTCGCGCGGCGCGGCGCCCGCCGGCTGCTCCTCGCTCACCGGCACCGCGCCATAACCGGCGCGCGCCACCGCGGCGACCAGCGCGGCGGCGTCCACCGCGCCGCGCGGCACGGTCACGGCCGCGCGCTCGGTCGCCAGGTTGACCTGGGCGTCGACCACGCCCGGCACGGCCTTGAGCGCGCGCTCCACGCGCGCCACGCAGGACGCGCAGGTCATGTCGCTGATCGACAGCTCGACGGCCTGGTACGGCACTTCGTAGCCGGCGGCCTTCACCGCCGCCGCCGCGGCCGGCAGCACGGCGGCGCTGTCGGCCTGCAGCGTGGCTTCCTCGGTGGCGAGATTCACGGCGACCTGGCGCACGCCGGGCACCTTGGCCAGCGCGTTCTCGACGCGCCGCACGCACGAGGCGCAGGTCATGCCGCCGATGGGCAGGCGCCATTCGGCATCCGGCGCGCCGGACAGGGGAAGAGTCTGGGATGAAGCGGACATGGCTTGAAGGGAGAGGATTCCACGGTGACGACAAGCGCATCATGGACCTTACCATGTTGGGAAGGTCAAGGCCGGAATCAAGCCATGCCCAGGTCACTTTGCCGCACCCGGCGTTTCGCCGGAAAAGCGCTTGCGCTTCCCATAGTGGGAAGGTGCACACTTCACACCGTATCGCAGGGCCGGCCGCCGCGCGCAGCGGTTGGTACGCTCCGGCGATTGCGCTTTTGTTTACGCCCGTTTCCGTTCCAACAGGAGAACCCAGATGATCCAGTTCCAGGTTGAAGGCATGTCGTGCGGCCACTGCGTGGGCGCCATCACCCGCGCCGTGCAGGCCGTCGACCCGGCCGCCAAGGTCTCGGCCGACATCCCCGCGCAGGCCGTGACCGTGGAAGCCACGGCCAGCGCCGAGGCGCTGCGCGCGGCCATCGAGGAAGCCGGTTATCCGGTCAAGGGCTGAAGCGCGCACCGCGCGCCTGCGCCCGCCCCGCGAAGAAAAAAGGGCTTCCGGAAACGGAAGCCCTTTTGCGTGGCTCGGCGTGCGCTCAGAAGCGGTAGCCCACGCTCAGGAACGTCACCACCGGGTCGATCTTGATCTTGGTATGCGACTGCACGGTCTGGTTGGCGCCCGCGCCGGCGTTGCGCGCCGTGAAGCTGGCGGTGGTCGACAGCGGCAGGTAGGACACCGAGAGGCCGACGAACCAGTTGTCGGTCACGGCGTAGTTGGCGCCGACGTTGAACACCGGGTTCCACGAGCTCTTGGCGCTGGCCGTCATGGTCGCGCCCGGGCCGAACTCGGATTTCACGAAGGTCTGGTTGCTGATGGTTTCGTCGGTAAACCACGTGTAGTTCACGCCGATGCCGACATAGGGGCGGAACCGGGACTTGGCTTCCAGGAAGTGGTACTTCACCAGCATCGCCGGGCTCCACTGCTTCACGTTGCCCAGCATGCCGTACTTGGCGAAGGCGCCCTCGCCCGCGACGTCATGCTTGGGCGGGAGGCCGACCACGAACTCGACGCCGATGTTGTCGGTGAAATAGTGCTCCAGCGAGATGCCCACCGTGTCCGCCGTCTTGACCTCGGCACCCGTGCCGGCCTTGGGCACGCCGACCGGGAAGCCGTTGATGCTGTCCACGGTGAGCGGGTCCGCCGAGCTGTTCGGCATCAGCCGGAACCAGCCCAGGCTGACGACGTTGCTGCCGGCGCTCTGCGCCTGCGCGGCGCCTGCGATCAGCATGGCAACGCTGGCCACCAGGATCTTTTTATGGGTCATGCCTGCTCCTTGTCGTTTCTCTCTTCCTCGAGTTGAGGGGTGCATTATCCCGTCTGGGGTGTGCCGCCTGTTTCAAACGTGCAACGCTTTCATAGAGCGAGGCCCCTAAAGAGCGGGTTAACCACTAAGAAAATGGGGAGTACGCCAGAAAACCGCGCGAAAACTGTACCGAATTTGCGACGCCTGCGCGCCGCAAAACCTACTCCGCGGTAAAGGCCTACTGGGGACAAGGGAATTCAGGCGGGCGCGGCGGCGGCGGGCGCCC